>JBDHSR010000055.1:0-12536 GCA_039808305.1 Gemmobacter sp.
CGCGCGAGTTCTTCAACAACCCGCAGAGCGAGCGGACGAAGCTGTTCCTGAGCCAGATCCTCGGGCATTGAGCGCGGTGGGGGCGCTCCGCCGGAGGCGGCGCGCCCCCGCCGCTGGCTCCCCGTCGCCGGCTTCGGGCGGGAGACCGGGCCCGAACCGACGGCGCCTGGCCGGCGGCTCTCGCGGGGGGTGTGCGCCGGAGGCTCGTGGGGTCGCGTACAACCCCGAACTGATGGCGCCCGGTCGGCGGCCCTTGCGGGGGGTGTGCGCCGGAGGTTCGTCGGGCCACGCGCAGCGGCGGTCTCCGGCCCTGATTGGGGGGCCGGATCGGGCATGGGGGCCGGGCATGGCGGGATAGGACCGCGCGACGGGGAGCCCGCATATGGGCAAGCATGGCTTGGGCAGCTCCGGCCGCGCGACGGCAATCCATCCGCGCGGCCAAGCATGGGTCTCAGGCCGCGAGTTCGCGCGACGGCGATCCCGTCCAGCGCGGAACGAGATCGCTTCCCGATGACGCGCCGCACACCTGTTCGGGAGATCCCGCCGCACACAGGGGAGCAGCCTCGGGTGGCGCGCGACCGCCATCCGACCGCGCGCGGGGATGGGGAACTTGGCGGGCCAAGTTGGCCGCCGCGATCCGGCCACTCCGCCGGGCACGGAGTCTCAGGCGGCGAGCGCCCTCGGGAAGAGGACCGTCTCCTCCAGATGGATATGCGCCACCACGTCCTCGCAGAGCTTGCGCAGCCCGGTATAGAGCGCGGTCCAGGAACCGCAGGCGCCGACGGGCAGGGTCAGCCCGTGCGTGACATGCTCTATCCGGCGCAGGAGGTCGGCGGCGGCGGCATGTTCGGCCCGCATCGCCGCGACCGGCTCGGCCAGCGCCGCGCCGCCGCCGCCCAGGATCGCGGGGAAGATGACCGCTTCCGCCTTCGACATATGCGCGCCGAGATCGTCGCGCAGCGCCACCAGCGCCTCGGTCAGGCCGAGGGGCGCCTCCTCATGGTCGCCATGCACCATCTCCACCCGGTCGGCGAGGCCGATCAGGAAATCCAGCTCGGCGCGGTGGGTGGCGTGATAGCGGTCGAGGACATGCGCGATCAGCGCCCGCGTGTCGGAGGGCGCCTCGCGGCCGGCGCGGTCGATCAGCGCTTGCAGCGCGGCGGTCAGCAGCGCCAGATCCAGCCCGGCCCGCGCGGCGGCCTCGGCCAGGCTCAGGTCGCCGCCGCAGCAGAAGCTGATGTCGGCCTGGCGGAAGATGTCGGCGGCGCCGGGCAGGCGGGCGGCGATGTCGCCCACGCTGTTGGCGGGGGAAAGCAGGAGATCGGTCATGTGCGGTTTCCTTCCGGTTCGGGGTTCGGGGTCCAGGCGCGGGCCCGGGGCGGGGCGAGGCGCAACAGGTCGACGGCACGCGCGGCGATCTGGGCGGTGACCTCGGCGAGGCCGGCCGGGCGCAGGTAGAAGGCGGGCACCGGCGGCAGGATCACCGCGCCCATCTCGGTCGCCGCCTGCATGTTCCTCAGATGCGCCAGCGTCAGCGGCGCCTCGCGCGCCAGCAGCACCAGCGGGCGGCGTTCCTTCAACTGCACGCTGGCGGCGCGGGTCAGCAGGGTGTCATCGAGGCCATGCGCGATGGCGGCGAGGCTGCGCATCGAGCAGGGCGCCACGATCATCCCCGCGACCGGGCAGGAGCCGGAGGCGATCGCCGCCCCCAGATCGCCGATCGGGTGGACATGGCGGGCCAGCGCCTCCAGCTCGGCCCGGGCGTCCGGCCCGACCTCCTCGGCCAGCGTGCGCCCGGCCATGGCGGACAGGACCAGATCCACCTCCGCCCCGGCGCGACACAGCGCGCGGGCGCAATCGAGCGCCAGCACCGCGCCCGAGGCGCCGGAGACGCCGAGCACCGCCCTCATGGCAGCACCCCGGCCAGCAGCGCCTCGGCCCGGGCCGCATGCGCGGGGTCGAGCCGCATCTCGCGGCCCCAGTCGCGCGCGGTCTCGGCGCCGATCTTGGTGGTGGCGTCGATGCCGAGCTTGCCGGCCAGCCCCTCCAGCGGCGAGGCGAAATCGAGATAATCCATCGGCGTCTGGTCGAGCCGCATCAGGTCGCGCGACGGATCCATGCGGGTGGCCAGCGCCCAGGCGATGTCGTCCCAGTTGCGGATGTCGATGTCGCCATCCACCACCACGACCAGCTTGGTGTAGCTGAACTGCGGCAGCATCCCCCAGAGCGCCATCATCACCCGCCGCGCCTGGCCGGGATAGCGCTTGTCGATCTTCACCACCGCGATGCGGTAGGAACAGGCGGCGGGCGGCAGCCAGAGGTCGCGGATTTCCGGGATCTGCGCCCGGATCACCGGCAGGGCGAGATCGTTGAACACCTCGCCGATGACCGAAGGCTCGTCGGGCGGCCGGCCGGTGACGGTGGTGAGGTAGAGCGGATCGCGGCGGCAGGTGATGGCCGTGACGCGCATCACCGGGAAGGGCTCGACCGCGTTGTAATAGCCGGTATGGTCGCCGAACGGCCCCTCGGGCGCGGTCTCGCCGGGATGGACCCAGCCCTCCACCACCACCTCGGCGCGGGCGGGCACCATCAGGGGCACGCTGCGGGCGGCGGCGAGCTCGGTCCGGGCGCCGCGCAGCACGCCGGAAAAGCCGAGCTCCGAGACGGTTTCGGGCAAGGGCAGCGCGGCGGCGAGCAGCGTCGCCGGATCGGCGCCGAGCGCGATGGCGACCGGCATCGGCTCGCCCGCCCGTTCCCAGCTCCGGTGATGCGCGGCGCCGCCGCGATGGGCCAGCCAGCGCAGGATCAGCCGGTCCGGCCCCAGCACCTGCGCGCGGTAGACCCCGAGATTGTAGCGCGCGAGGTCGGCGGCGGCGCTGTCCCGCGGACGGGTGACGACCACGGGCCAGGTGACGAGCGGCCCGCCATCCCCGGGCCAGGGCGTCTGGACCGGCAGCGCGTCGAGGCCGGGCAGCTCCGCCTCCTGCGCCGGGGCGTGGCGCAGGGTCTTCGGCCGGGTCGCCAGCGCTGCGCGCAGCATCGGCCAGCGCGACATGGCGTCGCGCATCCCGTCCACCGGGGCGGGGCTGCGCAGGCTGGCGAGGAAGGCGCCGAAGGCCGGGATCTGGTCGGGCGTCAGGCCCAGCCCCGCCGCCACCCGCTCCCGCGTGGCGAAAAGGTTGGTCACCACCGGCATGGCCGGCCCGTCATGGGCGTCGAAGCGCAGCACCGGCCCGCCCCGGCGCAGCGCGGCGAGTTGCACCGCCGTCATCTCGTGGCGCAGCGAGACCGGCGCCGCGATGCGGGCCAGCGCCCCCCGCGCCTCCGCCCAGGCGAGAAATGCCCTCAGGTCGGCGAAAGGGGGCAGGCTGCGCATGGGACCTCCGGCGGGACAGGATGCCGCGCAGGCTAGAGGCGGAAAACCCGCGCCTTCTTGACCATGGTCAATTCGGGCGCGGTTTTTCCGGCCTAGAAGCGGAGGCATGACCGCGCCCCCTTCCCTGCCGCCGCTGCTCCGGCGGCTGCCGCCACCGCCGTTCGCCCCCCGGGCGCTCGGCCTTGCGCTGACCGCGCTGCTGCGCCGGATCGCCCGGCGCAAGCCTTCGATCCTCGCCCGGCTGGGACCCTACGCGCGGGCGCGCTTCCTGATGGATGTGAGCGACGGGCCGTTCCTTCTGGTGATGGAGCCGGAGGCGGGCCGGATCACCGTGCTGCCGCGCCGGGCGGCGCCGCCCCATGACGCGGCGATCCGCGGGCGGCTTTCGGCCTTCCTCGCCATGCTGCACGGCACCGAGGATGGCGACGCGCTGTTCTTCTCGGGCGAGCTGGAGATCGCGGGCGACACCTCGGCGGTGCTGGCGCTGCGCAACGCGCTCGACGATGCCGAGCTCGACCTGACCGAGGAACTCGCCGCGATCCCCGGCCGGCCCTTCGACCGCTGGCTGCGCCGCGCCGCCCGCCTGGCCGAGCGGCGCAGCGGCTATGTGCTTTCCAGACAGGAGATCCTGCCATGATGGAACTGGTCTGCCCGGCCGGCACCCCCGCCGCCCTGCGCGCGGCGGTGGATGCGGGGGCGCATACCGTCTATTGCGGCTTCGCCGACGAGACCAATGCCCGCAACTTTCCCGGCCTGAACTTCTCGCGCCCGGAACTGGCCGAGGGCGTGGCCTATGCGAAGGCGCGGGGCGCGAAGGTCCTGGTGGCGATCAACACCTTCCCGCGCGCCGGGGAGCAGGCGCTGTGGCACCGCGCGGTCGCGGATGCGAAGGCGGCGGGCGCCCATGCGGTGATCCTGGCCGATCTGGGCCTGATCGCCCATGCGGCGGAGACCCATCCCGACCTGCGGCTGCACCTGTCGGTACAGGCGGCGGCCGCCAACCCGGACGCGATCAACTTCTACGCCGAGACCTTCGGCATCCGCCGCGTCGTGCTGCCGCGCGTGCTGTCGGTCGAGGAGATCACCGCGATCAACCGCGAGGTCGCGGTGGAGACCGAGGTCTTCGTCTTCGGCGGGCTCTGCGTCATGGCGGAGGGGCGATGCTCGCTGTCCTCCTGGGCCACGGGGCTGTCGCCCAACATGAACGGGGTCTGCTCGCCGGCGAGCCATGTCGCCTATGCCGAAGCGGCCGGCCAGCAGGAGGCGCGGCTGGGCGGCTTCCTGATCCACCGCACGCCGAAGGGGATGCCCGCGCCCTATCCGACGCTCTGCAAGGGCTGCTTCACCTCGGCCTCGGCGGAGGGCGCGCGGCAGACCGGGCATATCTTCGAGGATCCGGTCAGTCTCGACGCGACGGAGCTGATCCCGAAGCTGCGGGCGGCGGGGGTGCGGGCGCTGAAGATCGAGGGGCGGCAGCGCTCGCGCGCCTATGTGGCGCAGGTGGTGCGCGCCTTCCGCGCGGCGGTCGAGGCGGCGGAGCGCGGCGAGCCGCTGCCCGCCGGCCTGCTGGCGAAGCTGACCGAGGGGCAGGCCGCCACCACCGGCGCCTATGCCAAGACATGGAGGTAGCGATGGATCTGACCATCGGCCCGATCGCGTTTTTCTGGAGCGCGGAGGCGGTGCGCGCCTTCTACCGCATGATCGTCGGCAGTCCGGCCCGGCGGGTGGTGATCGGCGAATGGGTCTGCTCGAAACGCCTGCCGTTCTGGGAGCACGAGATCCCCGGCGCGGTCGACACCCTGCGCGCCGCCGGCAAGGAGGTGGCGCTGAGCACCCTCACCCTCGTCACCCTGAAACGCGAGCGCCGGCAGACCGAAAGCCTGTTCGAGGCCGGGCTGCCGGTCGAGATCGCCGACCTGACGGCGCTGCGCCACCTGCCGGAAGGCGCGGCCTTCTGGGTGGGCCCCACGGTGAACGTCTATAACGAGGGCACGCTGGACTGGCTGGCGCGCAGGGGGGCCACCCGCATCTGCCTGCCGCCCGAACTGCCGCTCGCCTCGGTGGCGCGGCTGGCCGAGGCCGGGCGCGCGGCGGGGGTCGCCGTCGAGGTCTGGGGCCATGGCCGCGCGCCGCTGGCGATCTCGGGGCGGTGCTACCACGCCCGGCTGCACGACCGCGCCAAGGACAGCTGCCAGTTCGTCTGCGGCGACGACCCCGACGGCCGGCCGGTCGAGACGCTGGACGGCCGCGCCTTCCTGACGGTGAACGGCGTGCAGACGCTGGGCCATGCCCATAGCACGGCGGCGGGCCAGATCGCCGGGCTGCGGCAGGCCGGGGTCGCCGCGCTGCGGCTCTCGCCGCAGATCGGCGATTTCGGGGCGATCACCGCGCTTTACGCCCGCCTGCTCGCGGGCGGGGGGACGCCGGGCGAGGCGCTGGCGGATCTGCGCCGGCTCCAGCCCGACGCGGAATTCGCGCAGGGCTTCCTCGACGGGCGGGCCGGGGCGGAGCCCTGCCGGTGACCCGCGCGGCCGGCCCCGCTGTCGGGGCGGGGACCGCGCGGCGGGCCGTCACGGCCCATTCGCCGCCAGCCAGTCGGACAGCGCGGGAAACAGGCGGCCGTTGCGGCCCTTGAAAGCCGGCGCCATGCAGAGCGCGTTCAGCACGGCCTCCTGCGTGGCTTCGGCGGCGGCGCGGAACGGCAGGTCGATCCGGGCATCGTCCAGCCGGCGCTGCGGGGCGAAAGCCTCGGCGGGGTCATGCGCCACCGGATCGGCGGTGGTGAAGGCGAGCGCGAGATCGCCCGACCCGTGGCCCCAGAAGGCGCCGAGCCGCGCCAGCCCCGCCCCGGCCCGCCGCGCCACCCGCTGCAACTGCCGGTCGCCCAGCGGCAGGTCGGTGGCGAGGATCACGATGACCGAACCGCGCTCGGCCTCCAGCGGGCCGCGCGGGTCGGGGCGGCGCCCGTCGGGCAGGACCAGATCGCCGCGCGCCCCGAAATTCGCCAGCACCAGCGCGCCCAGCGTGAAATCCCGCCCGTCGATCCGCATCAGCCGCGAGGCGCTGCCGATCCCGGCCTTGAAGCCGAAGGCGGTCATCCCGGTGCCCGCCCCGACCGCGCCCTGCTCCACCGGGCCGGCCCCGGCCGCGTCCAGCGCGGCCAGCGCATCGGCGGGTGTGACGGCCAACGCCTGAAGGTCGCTGATCGCCCCGTCATTGCATTCGCAGACCACCGGATTGACCGTCGATGTCTCGCGCCCGATGGCGGGATTGGCGGCGAGGGCGCGGCGGATCAGCGCCTCGACACAGGCGGCGACGCCGAAGGTGTTGGTCAGCAGGATCGGGGTTTCCAGGGTGCCGAGCTCGGCCACCTGCATCAGCCCCGCCGATTTGCCGAAGCCGTTGATGACCTCGACCGCCGCGCGCGGCTTCACGCGGAACGGATCGCCCCCATGCGGCCGGATCGCGGTAACCCCGGTCGCCAGACCGCCGCCCAGCAGGGTGCGATGCCCGACCGTCACCCCCGCGACATCGGTGATGGCGTTCCACCGCCCGGTGGGAAGCCCGCCGGTCATCACCCCCAGATCGCGCGCGCTCGGCATCCCGTTCTCCCTTTCCGCCGGCCCCCGGCAAGGCTCCCATACGGATCGAGGCATAGTCCAGTCGCCCGGCCGGAGGAAAGGGCCGCCGATGCGGCGAGCGGCGTTTCCGCCGCGCGCGCCCGGTCGGCGCGGCCCGCGAAGAATCGTTGAATTCGCGTTCGGCGTTACTTAACATTTGTTCAGTCACCCCCCGCTTCCGACCATGATGGACCGGCCCCGCATTCCCGAACGCCCCTCGACCGAAGAAAGCGAAACCACGCGGATCGTGGCCGAGCGGCTGCGCCGCCTGCGCAAGGCCAACCACATCTCGCTGCGGAAGCTGGCCGAGGCGACCGGCACCTCGGCCAGCTTCCTCAGCCAGCTCGAACGCGGGCTGACCGGGGCCAGCACCTCGACCCTGATCCGCATCGCCAATGTCTTCGGCACCTCGATCTCGGAACTGTTCGCCGGGGCCGAGGGCGGGCGGGATCCGGTGCTGCGCCGCGCCCGCCGCCCCTCGCTGCCGGTGATGAACGGCCAGCGCAAGACGCTGCTGTCGCGCCGGCCGCTGACCCATTTCGAAACCTATGTGGCCGAGTTCGAGCCGGGCGGCTCCAGCGGCCGCGACCAGTATACCCACGGCGATTCCCACGAGATGCTGTTCGTCATCCGGGGCCGGGTGCAGCTCGATCTCGGGCCGGACAGTCATGTGCTGGAGGACGGCGATTGCGTGGAATACGCGAGTTCGGTGCCGCACCGGGTCAGCAATATCGGCGCGGCGCCGGCCGAGGTGCTGTTCATCATCTCGCCGCCGACCTCCACGGCGGCCAGCCTCGACGAATATCGCGGCAAGGGCGGGTAGGACCGCCGCCGCGCGGCAAGAACAGACGGCAATCACGATAACAACAGGGAGAAAACAATGATGAAACAGAACGCAGTCACCGGCCTCGCCCTCGCGGCGGCGCTCGGGTTCGCCGCCCCCGCCCTGGCCGAGGGCCCGGTGGCGGGCGAGGTGGCGGAAGGCTCGCTCGCGGGCAAGACGCTGACCTTCGTGTCCTATGGCGGCATCTACCAGGACGGCCAGGTCAAGGCGCTGGACGATTTCGTGGCGAAATCCGGCGTCACCCTGCTGTCGGACGGGCCGACCGAGAACGCCAAGATCCAGGCGCAGGTCGAATCCGGCAATGTGCTTTGGGATGTGGTCGACACCGGCGACTTCACCCCCTTCGTGCATTGCGGCACGCTGTTCATGAAGCTCGACTTCACCAAGATCGACACCTCGAAGATCCCGCCCGGCCAGGTCGGCCCGTGCAGCGTGCCGGCGATGAACTACGCGGTGATGTTCCTCTACAACAAGGACACCTACAAGGATAACCCGCCGCAAAGCTGGGCCGATTTCTTCGATGTCGAGAAATTCCCCGGCACGCGCGGCATTCCCGGCTATGCCGACCCGGAAGGCTATATGGTGGAGCTGGGCCTGATGGCCGACGGCGTGCCGAAGGACCAGATGTTCCCGGCCGACATCGACCGGGGCCTGAACAAGTGGCGCTCGATCCGCGAGCATCTGGTGCCCTGGACCACCGGCGCCGAAAGCCAGCAGATGCTGGAGGCGGGCGAGGCCGACATGGTGATGGTCTGGTCCGGGCGCGGCAAGGCGGCGCTGGCCAATGGCGCGAATTACGAGCCGGTCTGGAAGGACTGGATCGTGGTGAAGGACCAGATGACCATCCCGATGGGCGTGAAGGATCCCGACGCCGCCCATGCGCTGCTCAACGCCTATCTCGGCAAGGAGGCGCAGGAGGTGATGGCGCAGGAGACCTCCTATTCCCCGATCAACGTGGACGCGCAGCCCAAGGTCGACGAGCTGACCGCCGCCTTCATGACCAACACGCCGGAAAAGCAGGCGATGGCCTATAACCAGAACGTCGAATACTGGGTCGAGAACTACGTCCTGCTGGGCGAGAAATGGGCCGAGTTCATCGCCGGCAACTGATCCGTCCGCCGGGGCCCTGACCGGCCCCGGCCCTTTCGCTGTCCGGGGGTATCATGTCGTCCAAATCCGCCGCGCCCCTGCTGCGCGGGCCGTTCCTGCTGACCCTGCCGGCGCTGGCCGTGCTGGGGCTGGTGATGGCGGTGCCGCTGGGGGTGATCGTGTTCCGCAGCTTCGTCGAGCCCGCGCCGGGGCTGGCCAATTACATCTGGTTCTTCGACACCAGGGTCAATCTCACCGTGCTGGGCCGCACCTTCGCCATCGCCTTCTGGGTGACGCTGGCCTGCGTGGTGGTGGCCTATCCCTACGCCTTCGCCATGTCGGTGGCCGGGCCGCGGCTGCGGCTGGTGCTGGTCCTGTGCGTGCTGGTGCCGTTCTGGGTGTCGGGCGTGGTGCGGACGCTGGCCTGGGTGATCCTGTTGCAGGATTCGGGCGTCATCAACCGCACGCTCATGGCGCTGGGGTTCGAGAAGGTGCGGCTGATCCGCACCCAGCTGGGCGTGACCATCGGCATGACGCAGATCCTGCTGCCCTTCATGATCATGCCGCTTTACGCGGTGATGCGGGGCATCGACCTGCGACTGTTGCAGGCGGCCCGGTCGCTCGGCGCGCATCCGGTGAAGACCTTCTTCCAGATCTACCTGCCGCTGTCGCTGCCCGGCGTGTTCGCCGGGGCCACCATCGTCTTCATCCTCGCGCTCGGCTTCTACATCACGCCGCTTCTGCTGGGCGGGCCGCAATCGACCATGCTGTCGACGCTGATCCAGCAACAGGTGCTGTCGCTCTTGAACTGGGGCCGGGGCGGCGCCATGGGCGTGGTGCTGCTGATCGCCACCTTCGGCTTCCTCGGGCTGGCCAGCCCCTTCATGCGGCGCAAATACCAGATGAGCGGGGGCAGCCGATGAAAGCCCGCCTGCCCCGCCTGCTGCTGGGCCTGACCTGCCTCCTGATCGCGGTCTGGCTGGTGGCGCCCACGCTGATCGTCATCCCGATGTCCTTCGCCGACAAGAAGTCGCTGACCTTTCCGCCGACCGGCTTCTCGCTGCAATGGTATGGGAACTTCTTCACCAATCCCCAATGGTTCGACAGCCTGATCGTCTCGGCCAGGGTGGCGGCGATGGTGGCGGTGGTCGCCACCGTGATCGGCACCATGGCCGCCATCGGGATCGAGCGGATGCGCGCCCGCCCCGCCGGGATCATCCGCGCCATCCTCATCACGCCGATGATCGTGCCGGGCGTGGTGCTGGCGGTGGGGATCTACGCCGTCTACCTCGACACGCAGCTGGTGGGGACCTGGACGGGCTATGTGCTGGCGCATACATTGCTCGCCATCCCCTTCGTGGTGATCGCGGTCGGCGCCAACCTCGCCGTCTTCGACGCGCGGCTGGAAACCGCCGCCGCCAGCCTCGGCGCGTCGCGGCTGACCACCTTCTTCACCGTCACGCTGCCGCTGATCCTGCCCGGCATCCTGTCGGGCGCGCTCTTCGCCTTCGTCACCAGTTTCGACGAGGTGATCGTGTCGCTGTTCATCACCAGCCCGGCGCTCAAGACGCTGCCGGTGCAGATCTTCTCCTCGATGACCCGCGACGCCGATCCGACGGTGGCGGCGGTGGGCTCTCTCATCTTCCTCACCACCTCGCTGCTCATCGGCCTCGGCCTGATGATCGGCACCCGCACAGGACGCCGGACATGACCCTCACCACCGCCAAGGGCGCGGCCATCGACATCCGCAATGTCAGCAAGTTCTACGGCGGCTTCACCGCGCTGGACGACGTGAGCCTGCGGGTGGAGCCGGGGGAGTTCATGTCCTTCCTCGGCCCCTCCGGTTCGGGCAAGACCACGACGCTGAACCTGATCGCGGGCTTCACCGACCTCAGCCGGGGCGAGATCCGGCTGGGCGAGCGGTCGATCGGCCATGTGCCCGCGCACAAGCGCAACATCGGCGTGGTGTTCCAGCATTACGCGCTGTTTCCGCATATGACGGTGGCGGCGAATGTCGCCTATCCGCTGAAGCAGCGCGGCATCGCCCGGCCCGCCCGCGACGCGGCGGTGGCGGCGGCGCTGGAGAAGGTGCAACTGCAATCCTTCTCGCACCGCTACCCCAGCGAATTGTCGGGCGGCCAGCAGCAGCGCGTGGCGCTGGCCCGGGCCATGGTGTTCACACCGTCGCTTCTGCTGATGGACGAGCCGCTGGGCGCGCTGGACAAGAAACTGCGCGAGGTGTTGCAGCTGGAAATCAAGCGCATCCACCGCGAACTGGGGTCCACCTTCGTCTATGTCACCCATGATCAGGAGGAGGCGCTGGTGCTCTCGGACCGGATCGCGGTGTTCAACAAGGGCCGGATCGAACAGGTCGGCACCGGGCATGAGCTCTATACCACGCCGCAGACGCTGTTCGTGGGGCAGTTCATCGGCGAAAGCTCGGTCCTGCGCGGGCCGCATCGCGGCGCGGGCGGCGAAACGGCGGTGGAGGTCGGGGGCGTGCCGCTGGTCGCGCCGGGCGTGGTGCCGGCGGCGGGCAAGCAGGTCATCCTGCTGCGTCCCGAGGCGGTGTCGGTGCAGGCGCCGGGCACCGGCGGGGCGCGCAACATCATCGCCGGCACGGTGCGCGAGATGCTCTATCTCGGCTCGGCGATGAAATACGAGGTGACGCTGGCCGATGGCAGCCATGTCACCGCCCGCACCCCGACGCAAGGCGCGCCCTTCGCCATCGGCAGCACCGTCGAACTGGCATGGAACCCCGCCGACAGCACGCTTCTGGCCGATGACGGATCGACCGCAGGGCTTTGAAAGGACCGATGATGGATGTGAAGAAGAACGGCGGCGTGTCCTTCTGGTATGCCGACATGGGCGGGGTGCCGGGCTATCGCGCGCCCCTGCCCGGCAATATCGACGTGGATGTCTGCATCGTCGGCGCCGGGTTCACCGGGCTCTGGACGGCCTATTACCTGAAGCAGGCGCAGCCCTCGCTGTCGGTCGCGGTGGTGGAGAAGGAATTCGCGGGCTTCGGCGCCTCGGGCCGCAACGGCGGCTGGTGCTCCGGCAATTTCGCCTGGAGCCGCGACAGATACCTGTCCTCCGGCACCCGCGCGGGCGTGATCGAGATGGAGCGCCAGCTGCGCGGCACGGTGGACGAGGTGGTCCGGGTCTGCGAGGCCGAGGGCATCGACGCCGACATCCGCCGCACCGATTGCCTGACCTTCGCCTGTTCCGCCGCGCAGATGCAGCGCCTGCGCGACGAGCATGACGAGGACATGGCCTGGCAGGTGCCGCCCGAGCGCAGCCAGCTCGTCGGCGCGGCCGAGGCGGCGGCGCGCATCCGCATCAAGGACGTGCAGGGCGCGCTGGTCACCGCCGGCGTGGCGCGGGTGCAGCCGGCGAAACTGGTGCGCGGGCTCGCGGCGGCGGTGGAACGGCTGGGGGTGCGGATCTACGAGCAGACCACCGTCACCGGTATCGCCAAGGGGCGCGTGACGACGAACCGCGGCACGGTGAAGGCGCATCGCATCGTGCGGGCGACCGAGGGCTTCACCCATGGCATTCCCGGCAACGAGCGGGAATGGCTGCCGATGAACAGCGCCATCGTGGT
>JBDHSR010000056.1:0-12510 GCA_039808305.1 Gemmobacter sp.
CTCGTCGCAGGTCATCCGGGCGAGGCGGATGCGGTCGGCCAGAAGTTCGGCATCGGATTGCCGCGCGGTCAGGAAGGCGCGGGCGCGGCCCACCTTCTCGTCGGAATAGGCGCGGGCGAGGTCGCGCGACTGATAGCTCATCTGCGCCGCCAGTTCGAGAAGCTCCGGCTCGATCTGCGTCAGGTCGGGATGCTTGCGCAGCAGCTCCATCCGCTGCCGCATCGCCTCGAACTCGGTGGAGAGCGAGAACACCCCGGTGCGGTCGGCGGCATGGGCGAGGCTGTAGGCGCGCTTCACATCCTCCATTCCGATCTGGAACGAGCGGTGGGTCTTTTCCAGCCGCGCCATGCGGGCATTGGCCGGGATGAAGAAGCAGACGCAGAGCATGAGTAGGGTGAGCCCGATCTGCACCCACATGCCGGCGGCGGGCAGCGGCACCGCGCCCCAGCCGAGGGCAAGCGCCGGCCAGGGCATCTGGCCGAAGGCGGCGAGCAGGGTGGCAAGGCAGAGGAAAGCGGTGATCGCCACGATGCCGCCGAAGGCCAGCGCCTGCGCCAGAAGCTGCGCCCGCCGCAGCCAGTCCCCGTTCTCGCCCAACATCCGCCACCCCGTTCACGCGCAATGCGTTAACTTTTCCCGCAGGCCGGGGGATGGCAACATAATTTTGCCGCAATCGGGTGGGGCGGGAACAATCGCGGGCGGGACGCGGGGCCGTTTCCGGCCCGGCGACAATCCCGGCCTCGCCTCAGCGCAGCGATTCGATGGGCCCCTCGGCCCGGCCGTGGATGAATTGCTGGACGTAAGGGTCTGGCGTGGCGTCCATTTCCGAAACCGGCCCCGTCCAGCGCACCTTGCCGCCATGCAGCATCGCCACATTGTCGGCGATGGCGCGGACCGAGCTCATGTCATGGGTGATCGTCATCGCGGTCGCGCCCATCTCGGTCACGATCTCGCGGATCAGGTCGTTGATGACGCCCGACATGATCGGGTCGAGCCCGGTGGTCGGCTCGTCGAAGAAGATGATCTCCGGCTCGGCGGCGATGGCGCGGGCGAGGCCGACGCGCTTCTGCATCCCGCCCGAAAGCTCCGCCGGGTAGAGATCGGCCACCTGCGGGCCGAGGCCGACGCGGCGCAGCTTCTCGATGGCGATCTCGCGCGCCTCGGCCTTGGGGCGCCGGGTAGCACCGCGCATCAGCCGGAAGGCGACGTTTTCCCAGATGCGCAGGCTGTCGAACAGCGCGCCGCCCTGGAACAGCATCCCGAACCGGGCGAGGAAGGCGTCGCGGTCGCCCTCGGTCACGTCCTGCCCGCCCAGCGTGATGCGCCCGGCATCCGGCACCACCAGCCCGAGGATGCACTTCAGCAGCACCGATTTCCCGGTGCCGGAGCCGCCGATGATCACCATCGACGTGCCCTTGGCGATGGTCAGATCCACCCCCCGGAGCACCTCGTTCGCGCCGAAGCGCTTTGTCACGCCCTGAAGCTCGATCATGAGAAGAACAGCTCCGTCAGCAGGTAATTCGCCGCGAAGATCAGCACCGAGGCCGAGACCACCGCCGATTTGGTGGCCCGCCCGACACCCTGCGCGCCGCGCCCCGAATTCATGCCGTGATAGCAGCCCATCAGCGCCACCAGAAAGCCGAAGGCCGCGCCCTTGAGCAGGCCCGAGGTCACGTCCCAGCTTTCCAGAAAATCGAGCGTGTTCTTGATATAGGCGGCGGAGTTGAAGCCCAGCCGGTTCACGCCGACCATCCAGCCGCCCATGATGCCGATGATGTCGCCCACCGCCACCAGCACCGGCACGGCGAGCGTCGCCGCCACCACGCGCGGCACGGCGAGGTATTTCAGCGGGTTGGTCGACAGGGTGGTCAGCGCGTCGATCTGCTCCGTCACCTTCATCGTGCCGATCTCGGCCGCGATGGAGGAGGCGACGCGCGCCGCCACCATCAGCCCGCCCAGCACCGGCCCCAGCTCGCGCACCATGCCGATGGCGACGATGGCCGGCACCACCGCCTCGGCGCTGAACCGCGCGCCGCCGGCATAGATCTGCAAGGCCAGCGCGCCGCCGGTGAACAGCGCGGTCAACCCGACGACCGGCAGCGAGAACCAGCCGATCTGCATCAGCGCGTGCAGGAACTCGCGCGGGTAGAAGGGCGGGCGCAGCACATGGCTCAGCACCTGCCCGGCGAAGATCGCCACCGCCCCGATATGGGACAGGATGCCCAGCGTCACCCGCCCGATGGCCGCGACCGGAGAGAGGATGCTCACGCCTGGCCCCGGACGGTGGCGGAAGCGTAGCGCCGGGTATAGCGATGGCCGAGCGTGGTCAGCACCTCGTAGCCGATGGTGCCCGCCACATCGGCGAGATCGTCCACCCCCTGCATCGGCCCGAGAATATCGAGCGCGCGCGGCACGTCGCGCAGATGGCTGACATCGACGGTGATAAGATCCATCGAGACACGGCCGACGACGGGGCAGGGCGTCTCGCCGTCCCACAGCGTCGCGGCGTTGGAATAGCGCCGGGTCAGCCCGTCGGCATAGCCGGCGGCGACGGTGGCGATCAGCCGGGGCTCCTCGGCGGTATAGCCGCAGGAATAGCCGACGATCTCGCCGGGGGCGACCTCGCGGATCTGGATCACCGGCAAGGCGAGGCCGACCACCGGGCGCGCGTCCGTATAGGGACGGCCGCCGTAAAGCCCGATGCCGGGCCGGGTCAGCTCGAAATGATAGTCCGGCCCGAGCAGGATGCCGCCGGTCGCGGCGAGGCTGCGCGGCACGCCGATCCCGTCGGTCAGCGCGTGGAACTCGGCCAGTTGCGCGGCGTTCATCGCGTGATCCGGCTCGTCGGCGCAGGCGAGATGGCTCATCACCAGTTCCGGCTGCTGCTCCAGCACCAGCGCCGCCACCGCCTCCCATTCCGCCGCCTCCAGCCCCAGCCGGTTCATCCCGGTATCGAGCTGGATGCCGAAAGGATGGCCGGGCAGCGCCTCCAGATGCCGGGTGATCTGTTCCACCGAATTCAGCATCGGCGTCAGGTCGAGGTCGTGCACCATCTCGGTATCGCCGGCCATATGGCCGGACAGCACGTTGATCTGCGGCCCCGGCCCCAGCGCCTGACGCACCGCCGCGCCCTCCTCGGCCACCGCCACGAAGAAGCGCCGCGCCCCGGCCTCGGCCAGCGCGCGCACCACGCGGCGCGACCCCAGCCCATAGGCATCGGCCTTGACCACGGCGGCGGTCTGCGTCGCCGGGTCGCTCATCCGGTCCAGCGCGCGCCAGTTGGCGGCGATGGCATCGAGGTCAATGGTGAGTGTCGCGGTAGCCATGCAGGGGTTTTGACAGGGCGGGCGGGAAGGTCAAGGGGAAATCCCGGCGACGGGCGGCCCCTTGCCCGAGGCCGCATGAGTATTTGGACAAGGAGCAATGCGGCAGACATTCGAGGGGGCGGAAAACGGCTTCCTGCTTTGCTTCTTGCCCAAATACTCAAAATCGGACAGATCCGCCGGGGGCGCGGTCGGGCAGGGGGCGTGCCTCCGGCGGGCGACCCTTGCCAGACGGGCGGTCGACCCGGACGATGCGCCGTTGCAGGCGGGGTGCGGGCAGAGAGACGAAGCGCGGGATCATGGATAGAGTGCAGGTAGAGGCAGCAGCGGACCGGCCGGACAGCCACAGGCTGTCCGTCGCCCCGATGATGGACTGGACCGATAGGCATTGCCGCCACTTCCACCGGCTGATGACGCGCCGGGCGATGCTTTACACCGAGATGGTCACCGCCCCGGCGATCCTGCACGGGCCGAAGGCGCGGCTGCTGGATTTCGGCCCGGCGGAGCATCCGGTGGCGCTGCAACTCGGCGGTTCCGATCCGCGCGACCTGGCCGAGGCGACGCGGATCGCGCAGGGCTGGGGTTATGACGAGATCAACCTCAATTGCGGCTGCCCGTCGGACCGGGTGCAATCGGGCTGTTTCGGCGCGGTGCTGATGGAGACGCCGGCGCTGGTCGCCGACTGCATGCGGGCGATGGCGGCGGAATCCGCCGTGCCGGTCACGGTGAAATGCCGGATCGGGGTCGACGACCAGCGGCCCGAGGAGATCCTGCCGCGTTTCATCGAGACGGTGGCCGGGGCGGGGGTGCGCCATTTCGTGATCCACGCCCGCAAGGCCTGGCTCCAGGGCCTCAGCCCGAAGGAGAATCGCGAGATCCCGCCGCTCGACTACCCGCTGGTGGTGGAGATGAAGCGGCGCTTCCCGGAGCTCACCATCTGCCTCAATGGCGGCGTCGCCACGCTGGATCAGGCGCGGGCGCTGCTGGCGCAGGGGCTCGACGGGGTGATGATCGGCCGCGCCGCCTATCACGATCCGGGCCATGCGCTGATCGGGGCGGATGCGCTCTGGGGCGAGGATCACGCGCCCGACCGTTTCGCGGTGGCCGGGGCGATGAAGCCCTATATCGCGGCGCATCTGGCGGCGGGCGGGCGGCTGCATCAGATCACCCGCCACATGCTCGGCCTTTTCACCGGCCTGCCCGGCGCGCGTGGCTGGCGGCGGGTGCTGTCGGAGGGCGCCTCGCGCCCCGGCGCGGGGCTTGCGCTGCTCGACGCCGCGCTGGCCGAGGTTCAGGCGACGGCCTGAGCCGGCAGCCGCGCCACCACCAGCGCGAGGATCAGCGCGAGGCCGGCGCAAAGCGCGATGGCGGCCAGCATCGGCAGCACCGTGCCGTCGAAGAACGGCCCCGACACCGCGATCATCGCGCCGCCCGCCAGCATCTGCAACGTCCCGCCGAGCGAGGAGGCGAGGCCGGCGATCGGCCCGTGTTCCTCCAGCGCCATCACCATGGCCGTGGGGATCACGAGGCCGAGGCAGGCATTGGCGACGAACAGCCCCGCCATGGTGACGGCCAGCCCGGCATGGCCCGAAAGCCCGATCAGGAACAGCGCGAAACTCGCCAGCGCGAAGCCGATGGTCGCCCGCACCATCACCCTTTGCGCGCCGAACCGCATCCCCAGCCGGGCGGCGAATTGCGAACTGGCGAAGAAGCCCACCGCGTTCACCGCGAAGGCGAGCGAGAATTGCGTCGGCGTCAGCCCGAAAGCCTCGGCATAGACGAAGGAGGCCGAGGCGAGGAAGACGAAGAAGCTCGCCATGCCGAAGCCGCCGAGAAAGGTCAGCGCCATGAAGCCGCGATGGCCGAGCAGGTGCTTCGCGCCCGCCAGCGTGGCGGCGAGCGAGACCGGCTGGCGCTCTTGCGGCGGCAGCGTCTCGGGCAGCAGGAAGCGGGTGGTGGCGAGGCTGACCAGCGTCGCCACCACCAGCGCGCCGAAGATCGCCCGCCAGCCCGCCACCGCCATCAGCCCCGCCCCGGCCAGCGGCGCGAGGAAGGGCGAGACCGAGATCACCAGCATGATCGCCGCCATCAGCCGCGTCGCCTCGTGCCCGGTCGTCAGGTCGCGGATCACCGCGCGCGGCACCACCATCACCGCGGCGCCGCCGAGGCCCTGCACGAAGCGCCCGGCGAGCAGCGCCTCGGTCGAGGGCGCGAAGGTGCAGATCAGCGATCCGGCGAGGAAGATGGCGAGGCCGGCATAGATCGGCAGTTTCCGCCCCGCCTGGTCGGCCCAGGGCCCATAGACCAGTTGCGCCAGCCCGAAGGCGAGGAAATAGCTGGTGATCGTGCCCTGCATCGCCGGGACCGAGGCGCCGAGGCTCTGCCCGATCTCGGGCATCGCCGGCAGATACATGTCGATGGCGAACGGCCCGACGGCGGAGAGCAGCCCGAGCACCAGGGCGGGGCGGAGAAGCGAGGCGGTCATGTCAGGCTCCGGTCGGGCGGCGCCCGGTTAGAAAAAATGACTCGCTGAGTAGCCTTTTCCGGCGCCGGGCGCAATCGGGCGGGCGGCGGGCCGGTCGCGGCCGCCGCAACACGGCTCTGGAACCTTTCGCCCCGCCCCGCTAGCCTCGCCGCGATGTGACAGGAGACCCCGATGCCCGATCCCGCCGCCTTTCTGCCGATGCTGGCGCTTCTCGTGGCGATCGGGGGCCTGGCCGGGGTGATCGCCGGGCTTCTGGGCGTGGGGGGCGGTATCGTGCTGGTGCCGGCCTTCTTCTACACCTTCGCGCATCTCGGTTATGACGGGCCGCAGCTCATGCAGGTCTGCCTCGGCACCTCGCTCGCCACCATCATGGCCACCGCCATGCGCTCGGTCCGGGCGCATGACCGCAAGGGCGCGGTGGACTGGGCGCTGTTGAAGGGCTGGGCGCCGGCCATCGCCATCGGCGCGGTGATCGGCTTCTTCCTTGCCGCGCAGTTGCGCTCGGCCACCTTGCAGGCGGTGTTCGGCGGGCTGGGGCTGCTGGCCGGGCTCTGGATGGCCTTCGGGCGGGCCGACTGGCGGCTCGGCGCGGCGCTGCCTTCCGGCCCCGGCAGATGGGCGATGGGCGGCGGGCTCGGGTTCCTCTCGGTGCTGATGGGGATCGGCGGCGGCACCTTCGGCGTGCCGATGATGACGCTTTACGGGATGCCGATCCATCGCGCGGTCGGCACCGCCTCGGGCTTCGGCCTCATCATCTCGATCCCCTCGGCCATCGGCTTCCTGACCATGGATGTCGCGGGCGCGCCGCCCTGGACGCTGGGCGCGGTGAACCTGCCGGCCTTCGCGGTGATCGTCGCCATGACGCTTTTGACCACGCCGCTCGGGGTCCGGCTGGCGCATGCGATGGACCCGAAACCGCTGAAACGCGCCTTCGCGCTGTTCCTCATCCTCGTGGCGCTGAACATGCTGCGCAAGGTGGCGGGATGGTGAGCGGGGTGGGCTGGCGCCGGATCGGCCCGGACCCGGAGATCGCCGCCTGGGCCGCGGCGGCGCTGCCGGCGGCGCGGCGGGTGCTGGAGGAAAGCGTCGAGCCCTGGCGCTGCGGCGGCACCTGGTTCGTCGGCGTCGACACGCTGCCCAATGCGGCGGATGGCGGCATCGGCGGCGCGGGTTTTCCGTGGCGGGCGCTCGGCCTTGCGCCCGAGCCGCTGCATCCGGCGCAGCTTTCGGTGATCCGCCCCGGCTATCCGCAGCCCTCGGCCGAGGAAAGCCCCGCCGCCTTCGCCTTCCGCCGCGACCGCGACGCCGCGCATCTCGATGGCCTGCTGCCCGACGCCGCGAAGCGCCGCCGCATCGCCGAGCCGCATGGCTGGATCCTCGGCCTGCCGCTGAACACGGCCGCCGCCGCGCCGCTCACCGTCTGGGAGGGCAGCCACGAGATCCTGCGCGCGGCGCTGCTCGAGGCGCTTACCCCGCATCCGCCGGTGCTTTGGGGCGAGGTCGACATCACCGACGCCTATACCGCCGCCCGCAAGCGCTGTTTCGAGACCTGCCGGCGGATCGCGCTGCCCGCCGCGCCGGGCGAGGCCACGCTGCTGCACCGGCTGACCCTGCACGGGGTGGCGCCCTGGGCGCCGGGCGAACAGGCCCCGCCGGAGGGCCGCGTCATCGCCTATTTCCGCCCGCAACTCGCGACGGTCGCGGAGTGGCTGCGCGCACCTTGAGTTGTCGGGGGTCAAGGTGGGGCGATATACGCCTTGGTTGCGGATCGCGCCCCCATCCGACGGAAAACCGTTCCGGCGCTGGCGAGGTAAACCAAGCCTCCGCCTGTGCCGCAGACCCGCCCGGAACAAGGCACGCAGTGCCGCCGGGCAGCGCCCGACCGCCCCCTCGGGCGGGCGCTTCGGTGACGTAAGCGCGATGATCCATCATAGGCGGAGCGGGGTCATAAAGCGACGACCACACCCGTCGCAGCGCCCACCCGGCGGTCGGGCGCTGCCCTTCGTGGTGTGGGATGGAGAGGGGAAAGAGGTTGGATGACCAAAGGGTCACCCAGACCGGAGGTGCAACCGACCGCCTCAGGGAAGCGCCTTCACCCCTCCAGCCGCCCGGCCCGCCCGCCGCGCCGCTTCACCAGCCGCGAGGCCCGCGCCGGCAGTTCCGCCATGACCGCCCGCCGCGCCTCGGGCGTCATCATCGACCAGCCGCCGATCTCCGCCCCGGTGCGATAGCAGCCGAGGCAGATCTTCTCCACCGGATGCAGCACGCAGATCTTCACGCAGGGGCTTTCGATCTCGTCGCGCCGCCAGAGATCGTCATTCATCGCCGCAACTCCGCCGCAGATGCGCCAGACGGTCCAGCGCCCCTTGCAGGATAAACCCGGCCGCCACATGGTCGATCACCTCGGAGCGACGCTTGCGTGACGTATCCGCCTCCAGAAGCGCCCGTTCGGCGGCGACGGTGGAGAGCCGCTCGTCCCAGAACAGCACCGGCAGCGGCGAAAGGTTCGCCAGATTGCGCACGAAGGCGCGGGTCGATTGCGCGCGCGGACCCTCGCTGCCATCCATGTTGCGCGGCAGGCCGATCACGATGCCCGCCACGCGCCGCTCCGCCAGCAGCCTCAGCAGCGCCTCGGCATCCTTGGTGAATTTCTCGCGCCGGATGGTCAGCACCGGCGTCGCCACCCCGCGCAGGATGTCGGAGATCGCGACGCCGATGGTCTTGGTGCCCAGATCCAGCCCCGCCAGCGCGCCGGTTTGCGGCAGGACGGCGGCGAAATCCTCGGCCAGCTCGAAGCTCATTCCGCCACCCCGGCCTGCTCCGCCGCCGCCCGCAGCACCGCCAGATCCGCCGCGCGCCCGGCGAAACGGCCCTGCGCCTCGGCCCAGACCGCCTTCGCCCGCTCGGTCTGCCCCAGCACGCCGAGCGAGGAGATCAGCTTCGCCCACTCCTCGGCCGGGCCGCCCTCGCGCGCCAGCCGGTCGCCCAGTTGCTGCACCATGCCCTCGATCATCGCGGTGCGGTCGCCCTCCGACATGCCCGCCGCAGCCTCCACGGCCGCCGCGTCGGGCCCGGCTTCCGGCGGGGCGGGCAGGTCGTAGCGCACCCCGGCCCGCGCCGCCATCTCGCCGATCTGCGCCCGGATCGGCGCCACCCAGGGCGCCTCGGGGGGCGAGCTTTCCAGCAGGTCGCGCCAGAGCGTGAAGGCCCGGTCGGGCCGGCCGGTCTGCGCGAACATCAGCCCGGAATAATAGCGCGCCGTGCCGTTGCGCGGGTCGCGCCGCAGCGCCTCGGTCAGCGCCGCCTCCGCCTCGGGCGAGACATAGCCGCCCGCCGCGAGGATCAGGATCTCGGCCAGCGCGGCATGTTCCTCCGCCCCCGCATCCCCGCCCATCAGCCGGATCACCGCGCCCTGCGCCGTGGCGGCGGCGTCGAAATGGCCCAGCCGCGCCTCGTTCTGCGCCAGAAGCTGCTGGCCGCGCAGGTCGTCGGGACGCTCCGCCACCGTGGCGCGCAGCCGCTCCATCAGCGTCAGGAATTCCGCGCTCACCCCCTGCGGGTCTTGGGCCGCCGGCGCTTCCGCCTCGGCCTCGGCCTGCGAGGGGCGTTCGGCCCGCATCCGCTCGGCGGCGGCGATGCGCGCCTGCAACGGCATGTCGGGATAGCCCGGCGCGCCGAGCCGGGTGTAAAGCCAGACCCCGCCCGCCAGCGCGAGCGCGACCAGCAGCAAGGGCAGGGCCAGCCGCCCGCCCCCCGGCGCCGCCGTATTCCCGGCGCGGCGCGCCGCCCGGTCGGCCTCCAGGATGCGGCGCGACACCTCGATGCGCAGCCGCTCCGCCTCTTCCGCCGGCAGGATGCCGCGCCCGGCATCGCGGGCGATCTCGGCCAGCTGGTCGCGATAGACCCCGATGTCATGCGCCGCCGCCGGGGGCTCGGCCGCCGCCGCGCCGCCGCGCCGCAGCCCCAGCAGCAGCGCCAGCCCCGAGGCCAGCACCAGCGCCCCCGCCGTCACCCAGAAAACCGTCATCGCGCGCTCCCGTCGGGCCCAAGCGGCCCCCATAGTGGCTCGCCCTTCATGTAGCGGCTCGCCCGGCGCGGCAAAAGGCCGAAAGCGCCCGCCGCCGCATCGACATGATGTCGCAATTTTCCCGATTGTGCCGCTCCCCTTGGCGGAAGATTCTGCGCTTCGAGTCATCACTGGCGCATACCCGGACGGGAGTTGGACAACGCATGAAACGCTACTCGGTCTTCGCCATCGCCCGTGAGGCCCTGCGCTATCACCAGGGATGGGAAAAGGCATGGCGCGCCCCCGCGCCGAAACCCGCCTATGACGCGATCATCGTCGGCGCCGGCGGCCATGGCCTCGCCACCGCCTATTACCTCGGCAAGAACTACGGCATCACCAATGTCGCGGTGATCGAGAAGGGCTGGCTCGGCGGCGGCAATACCGGCCGCAACACCACGATCATCCGCTCCAACTACCTGCAAGACCCCTCGGCGGCGATCTACGAGAAGGCCCGCGGCCTCTACGAGGATCTGAGCCAGGACCTGAACTACAACGTGATGTTCTCGCCGCGCGGCCTGCTGATGCTGGCGCAGACCCATCACGAGGTGCGCGGCTACCTGCGCACGGTCCATGCCAACAACCTGCAAGGCGTCGCGACCGAATGGATCAGCCCCGAAAAGGTGAAGGAGCTGGTGCCGATCATCAATATCGACGGCCCCCGCTACCCGGTGCTCGGCGCGCTCTACCAGGCGCGCGGCGGCACGGCGCGGCATGACGCGGTGGCCTGGGGTTATGCCCGCGCCTGTTCCGCCATGGGGATGGACATCATCCAGCAGACCGAGGTCACCGGCGTGCGCTCCGAGAACGGCGCGGTGACGGGGGTCGAGACGACGAAGGGCTTCATCGGCTGCAAGAAGCTCGGCATCGTGGTGGCCGGCCATTCCGGCCAGCTCGCCGAGATGGCGGGCTTCCGCCTGCCGGTCGAATCGCTGGCGCTGCAAGCCCTGGTCTCGGAACCGATCAAGCCCTGCATGGACGTGGTGGTGATGGCCAATACCGTCCACGGCTACATGAGCCAGTCCGACAAGGGCGAGATGGTGATCGGCGGCGGCACCGACGGCTTCAACAACTTCACCCAGCGCGGCAGCTTCCACCATATCGAGGAAACCCTGCGCGCCCTGGTCGAAACCTTCCCGATGATCTCGCGGCTCAAGATGCTGCGGCAATGGGGCGGCATCGTCGACATGACCGGCGACCGCTCGCCCATCATCTCGAAGACCCCGCTCGGCAACTGCTTCATCAATTGCGGCTGGGGCACCGGCGGCTTCAAGTCGATCCCCGGCTCCGGCTGGGCGATGGCGGAGCTGATGGCCAAGGGCGAGCCCGGCCCGCTCGCCGCCGAGTTCAACATGTGGCGCTTCCGCGAGGGCCAGTTCATCGACGAGTCGGTGGCGGCCGGGGTGGCGCATTGATGGCTCATTTTCTGTCTGAAAATATCCCGGGGGTCCGGGGGCAGCGCCCCCGGCCTCTCCGCAACGCAAAGGCCCGCCCATGCTGATCCTTGAATGCCCCTGCTGCGGCGTCATGGCCGAGGAAACCGAGCTCGCCCCCGGCGGCGAGGCGCATCTGAAGCGGTTCGGCGCCGGCTCCTCCGACGAGGATTTCGAGACTTACATGTTCGCCCGCAAGAACCCCAAGGGCGTGCATTTCGAACGCTGGCGCCATGCCTATGGCTGCGGCAAGTGGTTCCTCGCCGCGCGCTGCACCGCGACGCTGGAGGTCTTCGGCACCTATCCCGCCCAGACCACCGAGCCGCCCGCCGAACTCGTTGCAAAGATCAAGGCCAAGCGGCCGGACTGGAAGGGTTGGAAATGAGCACCCGTCTCGCCAAAGGTGGCCGTCTGATCGACCGGACCGCGCCGCAGGACTTCACCTTCAACGGCAAGCGCATGAAGGGCTTCGCCGGCGACACGCTGGCGGCGGCGCTGCTGGCCAATGACCAGATGCTGGTCGGCCGCTCGTTCAAGTATCACCGCCCGCGCGGCATCGTGGCCTCGGGCGCCGAGGAGCCGAACGCGCTGGTCAACATGGGCGAGGGCGGCCGGTTCGAGCCGAACCAGCGCAGCACCACGACGGAACTCTTCGACGGGCTGACCTGCACCTCGCAGAACCATTGGCCGAGCCTCGAATTCGACGTGGGCGTGGTGAACAACTACGCCGCGCGCTTCCTGCCCGCCGGCTTCTACTACAAGACCTTCATCCATCCGCGCTTCGCCTGGAAGCACATCTTCGAGCCGATCGTCCGGCAATCCGCCGGCCTCGGCAAGGTGCCGAAGGAGCGCGACGCCGACCGCTACGAATACGCCTATGCCTTCTGCGATCTGCTGATCGTCGGCGGCGGCATCGCCGGGCTTCAGGCGGCGCTGACCGCCGGGCGCGCCGGCAAGCGGGTCTGGCTGGTGGAGCAGACCGCGCATTGGGGCGGCCGCGCCGTGGTGGATGGCGTCGGGATCGACGGCCAGCCCGCCGAGACCTGGGTGAAGACCGCGCTGCAAACCCTTGCCGGCATGGAGAATGTCACGCTGCGCGAGCGCTGCATGGCGGCGGCCTCCTACGATCACGGCTATGTGCTCTGCGACGAGAAGCTGGCAGATCACACCCCCGGCGACGGGCGGCCGCGTCACCGGCTCTGGCGG
>JBDHSR010000057.1:0-12298 GCA_039808305.1 Gemmobacter sp.
GAGCCGGTGATCGCCGCCTATGCCCGGATCTGCCGCCGCCTCGGTGACAGCGGCGCCGGGCAGGTGGCCAAGATGATGAACCAGATCTGCATCGCGGGCCTCGTGCAGGGCCTGGCCGAGGCGCTGGCCTTCGGCCAGAAGGCCGGCCTCGACGGCGAGGCGGTGGTCGAGGTGATCAGCCAGGGCGCCGCCGGAAGCTGGCAGATGGCCAACCGCCACAAGACCATGCTGGCCGACGAATTCGATTTCGGCTTC
Source organism: Gemmobacter sp. (assembly GCA_039808305.1). Taxonomy (GTDB): domain Bacteria; phylum Pseudomonadota; class Alphaproteobacteria; order Rhodobacterales; family Rhodobacteraceae; genus Gemmobacter. Next base: position 256 of record JBDHSR010000057.1, read on the forward strand.
GCGGTGGACTGGATGCGCAAGGACCTGAAGATCTGCCTGGAGACCGCCGACCAGATCGGCGCCAGCCTGCCGGTCACCGCGCTTGTCGACCAGTTCTACAAGGAGGTGCAGCAGATGGGCGGCGGCCGCAACGACACGTCGAGCCTGATCCGCCGCCTCACGCGCTGACCTCGGACGCGATCCGGGTCGCAATGCCAAGAAACACCGTGGCACCTCGCCCGACGCCCCTTCATTTTCTGTCTAAAAATATCCCGGGGGGAGGCGAAGCCGGGGGGCAGCGCCCCCGATCTCCGCCGGGGTCAGGGAATGATCCGGGTATATTTCGTCCCCGAAAGCGTCGCCCCCGCGATCAGCCCGGCCTGACCGAAGACCAGCGCGATCACCGGGTCGATCTCGGTGGTGTCCTTGCCGATGCTGGCGCCCTGTTCGGGGGTGGCGTATTTCAGGTCCGCCCCGGCGGCCCAGCCCGGCGAGCGGCGGAAATCGGCCAGCGCCGCCTCGGTCATGAAGAACAGCGCATGGGCATATTGCTGCGCGCCGATCTGGAGCCCGATGGTCGCCTTGGCGGCGGAATAGTAATCCACCGTCACGTCGTTGATCCGCAGCGCCCCGCGCCCGAAGGCGCCGCCGAGGCCGAAGCCCGCCTCGGTCACCAGCGGCATATACAGCACGCCATAGGATTTCGAGGCGAGATCGCGGGTGCCGGGATAGCGGCTGAACAGGTAGTTGCGCGTCTCGTCGACCCGCGCGTCGATCGTCGCCGCGCCATTGCTGCCGATACCGTTGCCGCAGGCCGCCAGCGTCACCGCCGCCCCCGCGCCGCCGATCAGGAACCGTCTGGAAATCATCGCTGCCTCACGCCTCTGCCAAGGGGGTCTGCTGCCCCTTTTCGCAAGATATAGCGCGAAGTCGCGGGCTTGTCACCAAGGCCCGCGCGGCTCGGCGGTCAGCCGCGCAGCAGGCGCGCCGCCTCGGGGGCGAAATAGGTCAGGATGCCGTCGCAGCCGGCGCGTTTGAAGGCCAGCAGGCTCTCCAGCATCGCGGCCTCGCCCTTGATCCAGCCGCGATCCGCCGCGCCCCGGATCATCGCGTATTCGCCCGAGACCTGATAGGCATAGGTCGGCACCCCGAAGGCGTCCTTCACCCGGCGGCAGATGTCGAGATAGGGCATCCCCGGCTTCACCATCACCATGTCGGCGCCCTCGCGCAGGTCGCGCTCGATCAGCCGCAGCGCCTCGTCGCTGTTGCCGGGGTTCATCTGGTAGGTCTTCTTGTCGCCCTTCAGCGCGCCCGAGGCGCCCACCGCATCGCGGAACGGGCCGTAGAAGGCCGAGGCGTATTTGGCCGAATAGCTCAGGATCGCCACGTCCTTGTGGCCCGCCGCCTCCAGCGCCGCGCGGATCGCGCCGATCCGGCCGTCCATCATGTCCGACGGCCCGAGGATGTCGGCGCCGCTCTCGGCCTGCGCCAGCGCCATCCTGACCAGCGCCTCCACCGTCTCGTCGTTGAGGATGATGCCGTCGCGCACCAGCCCGTCATGGCCGTTGGAATTGTAGGGGTCGAGCGCGATGTCGGTCATCACCGCGATCTCCGGCACCGCCGCCTTGATGGCGCGGATGCAGCGGTTGGTGAGGTTGCCGGGGCTCCACGCCTCCTCGCAGGTCTCGGTCTTCACCGAGGGGTCGGTATAGGGAAAGAGGCAGAGCGCCGGGATGCCGAGCCCCGCCGCCTCTTCCGCCGCCTTCACCGCGAGGTCGATGGACAGCCGGTTCACCCCGGGCATCGAATGGACCGGCTCCGACACGTTCTCACCGTCGCGGATGAAGATCGGCCAGATCAGATCGTTCGCGGTCAGCACATGTTCCTGCGTCAGCCGGCGCAGGCTGTCCGTCCGGCGGGTGCGGCGGAAGCGGGTGGCGGGATAGGCGGCTTGGCTGGGCAGCATGGCATGTCCTTGCGGGATCTTTGGGCGGGATCTTCGGGCGGGCTCTCGGGGCGCGCGGGTTTCGGGCCGGATCGGTGCCGGAACGCGCGTCCTCGCGGATTATTTTTCTGCCTGCCATGGAAAACGCCGCATCGCAAGGTTAGGAATGCCGCAGAAAGCGCCTCGGGCGCGCGGGGGCGGAGCGGCACGTTGCAGTGGTATGAGACCATCTTCGAACTGATCGACATGCGGTCCTTCTCGAACCTGTGGTTCTGGGTCATGCTGGCGGTGCAATGGTCGATGGCGAGCCATTGGGTGCTGGGCGTGCCCTTCGACCTGCTGCTGCGCGCGCGCCGCCAGGTCGGCCAGGCGCAGCAGGATCTGGAGGACATGGCCCGGATCAACGTGAACCGGCTGCTCTATATCACCCATGTCTCGGGCCTGTGGATCGCCGGGTTCATCGCCTTCCTGCTGACCGTGCTCGTCCTGCTGGGCTTCGTCTACCGGATCGAATTCGCCCAGGCGGTGCTGTGCCTCTTCCTGCCGATGGTGCTGGTCGGCATGCTCACGCTGCGCGCCGCCCATCGCATCGCCGATGGCGAGCATCGGGGCGAGGCGCTCCAGAAGCGGTTGATCCGGCTGCGGCTGGCGACGCAGGGCATCGGCATGGTGGCGATCCTCGTCACCTCGCTCTGGGGCATGTATCAGAACATGCAGATCGGCGTGCTGGGCTGAGGCCCGGCAGGCGCGGCCGGAGGTATCATGGCGGAACAGGTGGCACTCATTCTCGGCGGCGCGCCCGAGGGCTATGACGCGCGGCTGGTGGCGAAGGAGCTGGCGCAGGGCCGGCCGGTCGTCCATGTCGCGCGCGACGACAAGCGGCTGGAGGCGATGCGCGCCGCACTCGCCTTCTTCGCGCCCGGCGCGCTGGTGCTGGATTTCCCGGCCTGGGACTGCCTGCCCTATGACCGGGTTTCGCCCAATCCCGCGATCTCGGCGCGCCGGATGGCGACGCTGGCGGCGCTGGCCCATGGCGTGCCGCAGCCCTTCATCCTGCTGACCACGCTGAACGCCGCGACCCAGCGCATCCCCACGCGCGAGGTGCTGCGCGGCGCCTCGTTCGGCGCGCGGCTGGGCGAGCGGGTGGACGAGGCGGCTTTGCGCGCCTTCCTGGTGCGGATGGGCTTCGCCCAGGTCGCCACCGTCACCGAGGCCGGCGATTTCGCGGTGCGCGGCGGCATCGTCGACATCTTCCCGCCGGGCGACAGCGGGCCGGTGCGGCTCGATCTCTTCGGCGACACGCTGGACGGGCTGCGCCGCTTCGACCCGGAGACCCAGCGCACCACCGGCAAGCTGACCGCCATCGACATCGCGCCGATGTCGGAGATCGTGCTGGACGAGGCGGCGATCACCCGGTTCCGCCAGACCTACCGCATCGAGTTCGGCGCCGCCGCCTCCGACGATCCGCTTTACGAGGCGGTGAGCGCCGGGCGCAAGCATCAGGGGATGGAGCATTGGCTGCCCTGGTTCCATGACCGGATGGAGACGCTTTTCGATTACCTGCCGGGGGCGAGCGTGATGCTGGACGATCAGGTCACCCCGGCGCGGCTGTCGCGCTGGGAGGGGATCGTCGACCAATACGAGGCGCGGCGCGAGCATATGGCGGTGAAGGGGCGGATGGATACGGTCTACAAGCCGTGCCCGCCCGATGCGCTTTATCTCGACGACGCGGGATTCGAGGCGGCGGTGGCCGGGCATCGGGTGATCCGGCTTTCGCCCTTGCCGCAATCGCCGGGGCCGGGCGTGCTGGATGCGGGCGGCCGCGCCGGGCGCAGCTTCGCGCCGGAACGTCAGCAGGAATCCATCAGCCTGTTCGGGGCCTTGGCCGATCATATTCGCGCGATGCGCGAGGAGCGGCAGGTTATCGTCGCCTCCTGGTCGGAGGGCGCGCGCGAGCGGCTGAAGGGGCTGCTGGAGGACCAGAACCTCACCGCGAGCCGCGAGATCGACGACATCCGCGACGTGCCGGAGGGGCGCGGCGGGCTGTTCCTCGCCGTCTGGGCGCTGGAAGAGGGGTTCACCGCGCCGGGCCTCGCGGTGATTTCCGAACAGGACGTGCTGGGCGACCGGCTGGTCGCCAAGCCGCGCCGCAAGCGCAAGGCCGAGAACTTCCTGCAAGACATCGGCACGCTGTCGCCCGGCGATCTGGTGGTGCATGTGGAACATGGCATCGGCCGCTTCATGGGGCTGGAAACGCTGCGCGTGCCCGAACCGCCGCGCAATCGCCCCGGCCCGCCGCATGAATATGTGCATCTGGTCTATGCCGAGGAGGCGAAGCTCTACCTGCCGGTGGAGAATATCGAACTGCTCAGCCGCTACGGCCATGACGAGGGGCTGCTGGACCGGCTCGGCGGCGGGGCCTGGCAGGCCAAGAAGGCCAAGCTGAAGGAACGTATCCGCGAGATCGCCGACCGGCTGATGCGGATCGCCGCCGAACGCCACCTGCGCCACGCCCCGATCCTGGAGGCGCCGCATTCGGCCTGGGAGGCGTTCTCCGCCCGTTTCCCCTGGCAGGAGACCGACGACCAGCTTGCCGCCATCGCCGATGTGGTCTCGGATCTGGAGGCGGGCAGCCCGATGGACCGGCTGATCGTCGGCGATGTCGGCTTCGGCAAGACCGAGGTGGCGATGCGCGCCGCCTTCCTCGCCGCCATGGCCGGGATGCAGGTCGCGGTGATCTGCCCGACCACGCTGCTCGCCCGCCAGCACTATCGCAGCTTCGCCGAGCGGTTCCGGGGTTTTCCGATCAATGTCAAACCCTTGTCGCGCTTCGTTGGCGCGAAGGAGGCCGCCGCCACCCGCAAGGGGCTGGAGGATGGCACGGTGGACATCTGCGTCGGCACCCATGCGCTTCTGGCCAAGGCGATCCGCTTCAAGAACCTCGGCCTGCTCATCATCGACGAGGAACAGCATTTCGGCGTCGGCCACAAGGAACGGCTGAAGGAGATGCGGGCCGAGGTGCATGTGCTGACGCTGACCGCGACGCCGATCCCGCGCACACTTCAACTTTCGCTCACAGGTGTCCGGGATCTCAGCATAATCGCGACGCCGCCGGTGGACCGCCTCGCCATCCGCACCTATGTGTCGGAATTCGACACGGTGACCATCCGCGAGGCGCTGCTGCGCGAACGCTATCGCGGCGGGCAGAGCTTCTTCGTGGTGCCGCGCGTCGCCGACCTGCCGGAGATCGAGGATTTCCTGAAGACGCATGTCCCCGAGGTCTCCTACGTCATCGCGCATGGTCAACTGGCGGCGGGCGATCTCGACGAACGGATGAACGATTTCTACGACGGCAAATACGACGTGCTGCTGGCCACGACCATCGTGGAAAGCGGCCTCGACATCCCGACCGCCAATACGATGATCGTGCATCGCGCCGACATGTTCGGCCTGAGCCAGCTTTACCAGATCCGCGGCCGGGTCGGCCGCTCCAAGACCCGCGCCTATTGCTATCTGACGACGAAGCCGCGCAGCCCGCTGACGCCGCAGGCGCAGAAGCGGCTGAAACTGCTCGGCAGTCTCGACAGCCTCGGCGCCGGGTTCAATCTGGCGAGCCACGATCTCGATCTGCGCGGCGCCGGCAACCTGCTGGGCGAGGAGCAATCGGGCCATATCCGCGAGGTCGGCTACGAGCTTTACCAGCAGATGCTGGAAGAGACGATCGCCAAGATCAAATCCGGCGAGATCAACGGCCTCGCCCCGGTGGATGACCAATGGGCGCCGCAGATCAATCTCGGCGTGCCGGTGCTGATCCCGGAGGAGTATGTGCCGGATCTCGACATCCGCCTCGGCCTTTACCGCCGGCTCAGCCAGCTTTCCGGCAAGGTGGAATTGGAGGGCTTCGCGGCGGAGTTGATCGACCGCTTCGGCCCGCTGCCGAAGGAGGTCAACACGCTGATGCTGGTGGTGCGGATCAAGGCGATGTGCAAGCGCGCCGGGATCTCGCGGCTCGATGCCGGGCCGAAGGGCGCCACGGTGCAGTTCCACAACGACAAATTCGCCGATCCGGCGGGGCTGGTGGAATATCTCCAGGCGCAGAAGGGGGCCGCGAAGGTCAACGGCAACCGCATCGTGCTGGCGGTGGACTGGCCGACCGAGGCCGACCGCATCCGCGGCGCCTTCGCCATCGCCCGCGACCTGGCCGAGAAGGTGGTGCGGGCGAAGGCGAAATGAAAAGGCCCGGGTTTCCCCGGGCCTTTCCGCGTGCTTCCGATCCGGGGATCAGAAGAACTCCACGTCATTGGCCAGCGCGGCCAGCTTGACGTTCATCACGGTCAGCGAGTCGTCGCCGAATTCGAACACGACATGGGCGCCTTGCTGGGTGCCCAGCGCCTCCAGGGCCTCCCAATCCGCCGCGAGGGCGGTGCTGAAGCGCAGCGTATCGACATCGTTGCGGAAGTCGGTGACGCGATCGTCGCCGAGCGCCGCCTCGAAGACGAAGACGTCCGCGTTCAGGCCGCCGGTCAGCTTGTCGTTGCCCGCGCCGCCGCTCAGCGTGTCGTTGCCCGCGCCGCCGATCAGCTGGTCGTCGCCGTCGTCGCCGTTGAGCACATCGTTGCCGGTGGCGCCCGACAGGATGTCATTGGCCGCGCCGCCGCTGATCACGTCGTTGCCCGCGCCGCCATTCGCCTCGTCCTTGCCGGCGCCGCCCGAGATCAGGTCGTTGCCGCCATCGCCGTTGAGCTTGTCGTCGCCCGCGCCGCCATCCAGCGTGTCATTCGCGCTGCCGCCCGAAACGGTGTCGTTGCCGTCGCCGCCGAGCACGTTGTCGGTGCCGCCGCCGCCATACACCTTGTCGTTGCCGACGCCGCCATCCACATGGTCGGCCCCGTCGCCGCCATTGAGGTCGTCATCGCCGGTCTCGCCGGTCAGGCTGTCGTTTCCGGCGCTGCCCGTCAGGGTGTCGTTGTCGGCGCCGCCCGACAGGGTGTCGTCGCCGCCGCCGCCCGAGAGCTTGTCGGCGCCGGCCTCGCCGGTGATCGAGTCGTTGCCCGCGCCGCCGCTGGCCGTGTCGTTGCCCGCGCCGCCGGAGATCAGGTCATTGCCGGCGCCGCCATCCAGGAAATCGTTGCCCAGGCCGCCCGACAGGTTGTCGTTCCCGGCCTGGCCCAGCAGGCGGTCGTTGCCGTCGCCGCCGATCAGCGTGTCGTTGTCGATGCCGCCGGACAGCGTGTCGTCGCCCGCGCCGCCGTCGATCAGGTCGGCGTCGACCACGTTGACCTTGTAGATGTCGCTGCCGCCGTCGATGCGGTCATTGCCGGCGCCGCCCTGCGCGCTGTCGTTGCCGCGGCCGAGCTGGATGATGTCGTCATGCGTGGTGCCGGTCACGTTGTCGTTGCCGAGGCCGGTGTCGAGCCCCTTCTTCGACCAGTCGTGCAGCGTGTCGTTGCCGACGATCGTGTCATTTTCGGTGGTGCCGGTCACCGCCTCGAAGCTGGTGGGCTTGAGCAGGCGGCCGGGGCCCATGGTCTTGCTGTTCGGCGCCCAATTCGCGATGTCCGAGCTGACAGAGGTGCCGCTGGTGGCGAGGAAGGCGTTGTAGGCCGCCAGATTGGCGAAGCTGGGCAGCGTGTCGCCCTTCATGGTGAAATGATAGTTGGTTCCGCCCGCCGTGATGCGCAGCACCAGCGCGTTGCGCTCCACCGCCTTGCCGCTCACCGTCTCGCTCCAGGTGATCTCGCCGATCGTCGCCTGGGTCTCGAGGTCGACGGCGGTGCCGCCGATCACCAGCGAGGGCGCCGCGCCGAGCGTCTTGGTGATCGAGATCGACCCCCATTGCGCGTTGGGATTGGCGTCGAACTTGTAGGAGAAGCTGAACGCATCCGAGGTGATGATGTTCAGGGTGGCACCGTTGGTCAGCGCGCTGCCCGTGGTGCTGAAGCCGGTGAGGGTGGTGGTGGTCATGACTGTCCTCTGACTGGAAAATGGTTGATCTTGCCCCTGTGACCTTGTGGTTAACCGTTGACTGGGGCGAGATTGCGGCGCGGGCGTGACCCGCGCCCGCAAGCAGAGGGGCATTTCCATGGCAGGACGGGATTTTGTCCGGGCTTCCTTGTCCGGGCCTCAGCGCCGGGGCATGGCGCGCATCAGCCCGAGCCCCGCCGCCGACAGAACCATGGTCCCGGCGGCGAGCGGCAGGGGCGTGCCGTCGAAGGCGAGCCCCAGCGGCGCGGCCAGCGCCACCGCCGCCACCGTGGCGATGGCCCCGGTGGTCGAGGCCGCCATGCCGGCGATATGGCCCAAAGGCTCCAGCGCCAGCGCGTTCAGGTTGCCGAGCGTCAGCCCCGCCATCATGAAGACGCTGACCGTCCAGCCGATATAAAGCGCGAAATAGACGGGTTCGGACAGCGCGCCGCTCCAGGCCAGAACGAGGAAGGCGAGCGAGAGCAGGATCTGCGCCGCCAGTGTCGCGGTGACCAGAAGCCGCATCCCGAGGCGGACCACGAAGCTCGCGTTGATGAAGCTGGCGCTGCCGGCGAGGATCGCGATCACCGCGAACCAGAACGGGAAATCCCCGCCGCGCCGGAAGGTCACGTCGAAGATCGGCTGGGTGGAGGACAGCGTGGCGAAAAGCGCGGCATAGCAGAGCGTCTGCACCGCGATGGAAATGACGACGACCGGGTTGCCCAGCACCTCGCGCAGCGCCTGCGTCAGCGCGCCTGCCGACATCGGGCGGCGGGCGGCGGCCGGCAGCGTCTCGGGCTGGCGCAGGCCGAGCCAGAGGATCGACAGCGCCGCGAAGCCGATGAAGGCGAGGAAGATCGCCCGCCAGCCGAAGCCCGCGATGATGAGGCTGCCGGCGAGCGGCGCGATGGCCGGCACCAGCGTGAAGATCATCATGGCGAAGCTGACCACCCGCGCCATCTCGCGCCCCTTGTAGAGGTCGCGCACCAGCGCGAGCGACACGATGCGCGGCCCGGCGGCGCCGATCCCCTGCGCCACCCGCGCCGCCAGCACGGTTTCCAGCGTCGGCGCCGCATAGGCGGCCAGCGCGGCCAGGCAATAGAGCGCGGCGCCCCCGATGATGACCGGCTTGCGCCCGAAACTGTCCGATAGCGGCCCGGCGACGAAGGTGCCGATCCCCATGCCCAGCACGAAGCTGGTGACGATGAGCTGCGCGCGGTTGATGTCGCCCGGCACCAGTTCGCGGGCGATCTCGGGCAGGGCGGGCAGCATCGCGTCGAGCGAGAAGGCGATGGTGGCGAAGAGCATCGCGATCAGCGCGATGAACTCCACCGGCGACAGGCGGGCGGCGGCGGTTTCCGGCCGGCTCATGCGCGGGGTTCCTGTCCGGCGATCTCGTCGATCACCTTCTGCCAGAGCTCCGGGGGCTGGGCGCCGGACAGCACGTAATGGTCGCCGATGATGAAGCAGGGCACCGCGCTCACGCCGCGTTCGCGCGCGTGCCTGTCGCGGTCGGCGATGCTGTGGCGGTCGGCGTCGGAGGCGAGCAGGCGCGCGATGGCCTGCCTGTCCAGCCCCGCCGCCCCGGCCAGTTCGGCCAGCGTTGCGGCATCGCCGATGTCGCGCCCCTCGCGCCAATAGGCGCGGAACAGGGTGGAGACCATGGCGCTCTGCCGCCCCTCCAGCCCGGCCCAATGGATCAGCCGATGCGCGTCGAGCGTGTTGGGCACCTTGCGGATGGCGCCGAAATCGAAGCTGACGCCGGCGGCGCGGCCCAGTTCCTCCAGCCGCAGATGGGCCTGCACCGCGCGCTGCGGATCGCCGAAGATGCGCAGCAGGTAATCGGCGCGGTCCACCCCCTCGCGCGGCATGGTCGGGTCGAGCTGGAAGGGCTGCCATTCGATGACGAACGGATGGTCGGGGCGCGATTCCAGCGCCCGGTCGAGTTGCGCCTTGCCGAGGTAGCACCAGGGGCAGACCGGATCGGCGAAGATGTCGAGACGGATCATTGCGGGTTCCAGAGCAGGGGCAGGGCGCGGCGGTCGAGCTTGCCGTTGGCGTTGCGGGGCAGGGCGTCGACGCGCTGCCAGATGCGGGGCTGGCGGTAACGGGCGAGGCGGCCGGCGGCTTCGGCCTTGAGCCGCGCCTCGTCCAGGGGCGCAGGGCTGCGGCAGAAGGCGGCGATGACGGTCGTGCCGGGGGCGAGTTCGACCTCGGCCACCGCCAGTTCCTCGATGCCGGGCAGGCCGGCCAGCGCGGCCTCCACCTCCAGCGGCGAGACGCGGAAGCCGCCGGGATTCATCTGGTCGTCGGCGCGGCCGAGATATTCCACCGCGCCCTCCGCCGTCAGCCGCACCCGGTCGCCGGTCAGGAACCAGCCGTCGCGGAGCCGCGCCGCCGTGGCCTCGGGCGCGTCGAGATAGCCGAGCATCAGGCCGGGATCGTCGGCGGCGACCGCCAGCTCGCCCTCGGCGGTGGGCGCGCCGGTTGCGTCCAGCACCGCGATGCGGCGGCCGGGCTGCGGGAAGCCCGCCATGCCCTCGGGCGCCGGGTGGTCCGGGCTGCCGGAGATGAAGGTGGAGCATTCCGACATGCCGAGCGCCTCGTGCAGGTCGGTGCCGGTCGCGTCGCGCCAGGACTGGCGCAGCGCCGGGATCAGCCGCTCGCCGGCGGAAAGCCCGTGGCGCAGGCGGGGCAGGGCGGGGATGGGGGCGCGCAGCATCTGCCGGATCACGCCGGGGGCGGCGGCGAAGATCGTGGCGTCGAAGCGGCGCAGCAGCAGCGGCAGTTGCTCCGGCGTCACCCCGGCGGCGGGGATCAGCGCGGTGGCGCCCAGCGTCCAGGGGTCCATCAAGCCGGTGCCGAGCGTATAGGTCCAGTTGAAGGCCCCGGCATGGAGCAGGCGGTCCTCCGGCCCCAGCCCCTCCCAGCCCCGGTGCATCAGGGCGCGGGAGAGGATGGCGCGATGGGCATGCGCCACCGCCTGCGGCCGCCCCGAGGAGCCGGAGGTGAAGACGATATAGGCCAGCCGCTCCGCATCGCCCATCGCCCAGTCGCAGGGGGCGAGATCGGCCATGGCGGCAAGGCGGGCGGCGGGCAGCACCGGCGTGCCGCCCTCGGGCAGGGCGATCCCCTCGGCCGCGACGACCAGCTTCGGCGCCAGCCGCGCGGCCATCGCGGTGATCTCGGGGCCCGTCAGTTGCGCCGAGGTCGGCACCGGCACCAGACCGGCGGCGATGGCGCCGAGAAAGGCCACCGGGAATTCCGGGCTGTTGCCCAGCCGCAAGAGCACCCGGTCGCCCGGCGCCAGCCCCAGCGCCAGCAGGCCGCTGCCCGCGCCGCGCACGGCGGCGATCAGCCGCGCATAGCTCCAGCGTTCCGCGCCGGTCGGGCGGAGGATCTGCATCGCCATCCGGTCGGGCGTCGCGGCCCCGCGCGCCAGAACATGGGCGGCCATGTTGAACACGCTGGCCATGCCCGACAGCTAGCCCCCGCGCGAGCGCGTTGCAAGACGGCGCGGCCTGCCGTAATGCACAGGTCCATGAGCAGGAACGAACCGCCCTCCCTGATCCGTATCGCCCGCGAGTCGGGCGCGGACGCCCATGTCGAGCCGCTGAACCTCGGCACGCGGGTGCGCGAGTTGCGCAAGGCCAAGGGCTGGACGCTGGAACAGGCGGCGGCGCAGGCGGGGCTGGCGCGCTCCACGCTGTCGAAGATCGAGAACGGCCAGATGTCGCCGACCTACGAGGCGCTGAAGAAGCTGGCCGAGGGGCTGGCGATCTCGGTGCCGCAGCTTTTCACCCCGCCGTCGCGGGCGCAGGTGAACGGGCGGCTGGCGGTGACGAAATCGGGCGAGGGGCAGGCCCATGCGACGACGACCTACGAGCACGAGCTGCTCGCCGCCTCGCTGCGTTCGAAGCAGATGCTGCCCTACCGCGCCCGCATCCGCGCCCGCGACCTGGCCGAGTTCGGCGGCTGGGTGCGCCATGACGGCGAGGAGTTCCTGTATGTGCTGACCGGGATCGTGCGGCTCTATACCGAGTTCTACGAGCCGGTGGAGCTGCGGCGCGGCGACAGCGCCTATTACGACGCCTCGATGGGCCATAACGTGATCAGCCTGAGCGAGGAGGACGCGACGATCCTCTGGGTGACTTC
>JBDHSR010000058.1:0-12297 GCA_039808305.1 Gemmobacter sp.
CCTTCGGCGGCGAGGCCAAGGAAATCGGCGCAATCCGCCATCAGCACGGTGTAATCCTCGCCCGCCCGATACCATTCCAGCATGGTGAATTCGGGGCTGTGGCGCGCGCCGCGCTCGCGGTTGCGCCAGACATGGGCGAAGCTCGCGATCCGCCGCTCGCCCGCCGCCAGCAGCTTCTTCAGGGCGAATTCCGGCGAGGTGTGCAGATACATCCGCCGGCTTTCGCCGTCATTGCCGATCGCCTCGGTCGCGAAGCCGTGCAGATGCGCCTCGTTGCCGGGGCTGACCTGCAAGGCCGCCGGATCGACCTCCAGGAAGTCGCGCTCCGCCAGCCAGCGCCGTATCGCCGCCTGGATGCGGGTGCGCGCCAGCAGCGCCGGGCGGCGGCCCTCATGCACCTCGGGTTTCCACCATTCCATCGCCTCGCCTCGGGTCATGCGCGCCTCTTTTGGCTGGAAATCAGGCGCGGGAGCCGCTAAAGCGGCCCCATCGCGCCCGCCGGGAGCTTCCCGCGCCCGGCGCAACACGCATAGCTAAGGAACCCCCCGTGGTCAAAGTCATCGCCTCCAGCCTCCGCAAGGGCAATGTCGTCGACATCGACGGCCGCCTTTACGCCATCCTCTCGGCGGAAAACATCCATCCCGGCAAGGGCACCCCGGTCACCCAGGTCGACATGCGCCGCATCTCGGACGGGGTGAAGGTGTCGGAGCGCTGGCGCACCACGGAACAGGTGGAGCGCGCCCATGTCGACGAATACGAATACGACTACCTCTACGAGGACGGCGAGGGCTTCCACTTCATGGAACCCAATACCTACGAGCAGATCGTCGTCTCGGCCGATGTGATCGGCGACAACAAGGTCTATCTTCAGGAAGGCATGCGCTGCTGGGTGAAAACCTTCGAGGGCAATTCCATCGCCATCGAATTCCCGCAGAAGATCGTGGTCGAGATCACCGAGACCGAGCCGGTGGTGAAGGGCCAGACCGCCTCCTCGTCGTATAAACCCGCGATGACCGACAGCGGGCTGCGCGTGATGGTGCCGCCGCATATCGGCTCGGGCACCCGCATCGTGATCAACACCGAGGACAACAGCTACGTCGAGCGCGCGAAGGACTGATCCTTCCGCGCTCCGCGTCCCGCGGGTCCGGCTCATCCCGCCGGGCCCGCAGACTCCGGTCCCCAGCGACGGCTTCCCTCCCGTGCCAGGCCGCCTTTTTCCATCCCCGGTGCCGGGCCTTCCCGTACAATCCCCCCTCCTTCCAGCCGTATCGCGCGGCCGAACCGTCGCAGGGGGGCTTTCCGCCCCCCGCCGCGCGTTCCGCGCGACTCCCCCCGAGGATATTTTCCGGACAGAAAATGAACATGGGCGCGCGCCTGATCATTTTCTGTCTCCAAATATCCTCGGGGGTGAATTGCCGCAGGCAAGAGGGGGCGGAAAGCCCCCTTTCTTCAAGTGATCGCCACCAGCGCCGCCATGGACGGGATCGGCGGTCGCGGGAGGCCAGGCCGGGCCGGCGGGGCGGGTACCGGTTTGCGGCATCGCATGTCGCCGCCGTCACAGCCACCAGTGCGGCTCTGGCCTAGCCTGCCCGCGCAGCGCAGGAGCTTTCCCATGTCCTCCCCGTCCCAGACCCTTTCCGGCATCTTCTACCTGGTGGCCGGGCTCGCGGTGTTCTCGGTGCAGGATCTGATCCTGAAGCAGCTCTCCGGCGGCTATCCGCTGCATCAGGCCATGGTGATCCGCAGCCTGACCGCGCTGCCGCTGCTCATCCTGCTGGTGCTGCGCGACGGCAAGGGGCTCGCCGCGATCCTGGCGCCGGGCTGGCAGCGGCTTTTCGCGCGCGGCTTCATCCTGTTCCTCGCCTATACCAGCTATTACCTCGCCCTCGCCGCTCTGCCGCTGGCGACCACGGTGGCGCTCTATTTCTCGGCCCCGCTCATGATGGTGGCGCTGGCCGCCCTCCTGCTGGGCGACCGGGTGGGGCCGGCGCGCTGGCTGGCGGTGGGATGCGGTTTTCTGGGCGTGGTGGTGATGGTGCGGCCGGGTTCGAGCCTCTTCGACTGGGCGGCGCTGCTGCCGGTGTTCTCGGGGCTGAGCTATGCGCTGTCGATGGTGCTGGCGCGGCGGATGGGGGTGCGGCATTCGGCGGCGGTGCTGGCCTTTCACGGCAACACGGTCTTCCTGCTCTGCGCGCTGCTGCTTTCGGCGATCTTCGGCGGCGGGTCCTTCGCGGAGGGCGGGCATCCGAGCCTCGCCTTCCTCACCCGGGGCTGGGCGGTTCCGACGCCGGGCGACCTCGGGCTGATGATGGCCTGCGGCGGCATCGCGGCGGCGGGGCTGACCCTGCTGACGCAGGCCTATCGCATCGCACCGACCTCCAGCGTCGCGCCCTTCGAATACAGCGCGATGATCTGGGGCGTGCTCTGGGGCTGGCTCTTCTGGTCGGACTGGCCGGACGCGGTGGCCTGGACCGGCATCGCCATCATCTGCGGCACCGGGCTCTTCGTGGTCTGGCACGAGGCGCAGGAGCGGCGGGCGACCGGCCGCTCCGCCGCAGCGACCTGAGCGTCCGAGAGAGGACGCAGCGGAATACTTCCCCTGGCATCCCCCCGGAATGGCCGGGGGATCGGCGCGGCGGCAAATCCCGGGAAATGCCGGCATCGGCGCAGGGAACCGCCCCGCCGGCACGTCCGAAAGCGAAGGGCCGCGCCTCGCGGCACGGCCCCGGCAAGCGCGATCGGAAAATCCGATCAGAGTTCGTCCAGCGCCTCGACCGCCTTCTGCAGGTCGTCCTTCGAGACTTCCTTCTCGGTCACCTTGGCGCCGGCCACGATGAAATCGACCACCTTGTCCTCGAAGATCGGCGCGCGCAGTTGCTGCTGCATCTGGGCGTTCTTCTGCACGAATTCGAAGAAGGCGCGTTCCTGGCCCGGATATTGCCGGGCGGCGGCCAGCACGGCCTGGGTCATCTCGGCATCGGTGACCTGCACATCGGCCTTGCGGCCGACCTCGGCCAACAAGAGGCCCAGACGGACCCGGCGCTCGGCCAGCTTCTTGTGCTCGTCGGTCGCCTCGACATGGCCATGGTTGTGGTCATGCACGTCCGGGTTTTCCTCGTGCCAGAGCTGGTGGGCGATCTGCGCGGCCTCGGCCTCCACCAGTTTCGACGGCAGGTCGAACTTCACCATCTCGTCGAGCTGGTCGAGCAGCTTGCGCTTCAGCACGGCGCGGGCGGCGCCCTTGTATTCGGCCTCCAGCCGCTCGGCGATCTGGCCCTTCAGCGCGGCGAGATCGTCGGCGCCGAATTTCTTCGCCAGCTCGTCATCCAGCTCGGCCGCCTTCGGCGCCTTCACCGCATGGACCTTGCACTTGAACAGCGCCTCCTTGCCGGCGAGATGCTGGGCGCCGTAATTCTCGGGGAAGGTCACCTTCACCTCGACCTCGTCCTCGGCCTTGGCGCCGACGAGCTGCTCCTCGAAGCCCGGGATGAACGAGCCCGAGCCGAGCACCAGCGGATAGCCCTCGCCCTTGCCGCCCTCGAAGGCCTCGCCATCGACGAAGCCCTCGAAGTCGATGGTCACCTGATCGCCGTCCTTGGCCTTGGAGCCCTTCTTGCGGTCCTCGAAGGATTTCGCGGTGTCGGCGAGGTTGCCCAGCGCCTCGTCCACAGCGGCGTCCTCGGCCTTCACCACCAGACGCTCCAGCGTCACGGCGGAGGCGTCGACATCCGGGATCGGCGGCAGCGCCTCGTAGGACATCTCGACCACGACGTCCTGGCCTTCCTGCCAGTCCTCGCCGCCGACCATCTTCACTTCCGGCTGGAGCGCCGGGCGGTCGCCGGTCTGCTCGAAATGGTCCTTCATCGCGCCGTCGATGGCGTCCTGCATCGCGTCACCCAGAAGACGCGGGCCGAACTGCTTGCGCAGCAGCGCCAGCGGCACCTTGCCCTTGCGGAAGCCCTTCATCTCGACTTCGGGCTGCGCCTCGACCAGTTTCTCCTGGACCTTCGCGTCCAGTTCCGCCGCCGTCACCGTGATGGTGTAGCCGCGCTTCAGACCTTCGTTCAGGGTCTCGGTGACCTGCATGGGTGTTTCCCGTCCTTTTCACATCTCTGGTGCGGGTGAAGGGATTTGAACCCCCACGCCCTGCGGCGCCGGAACCTAAATCCGGTGCGTCTGCCAATTCCGCCACACCCGCTTTCCCAAAACGCGGCCGGCCCCCTGCGAGGCCCCCCGCGCCCTGAAATTCCGCGCCCTTCTAACAAAGGCCCGCGCGGGATGCGAGGGAAAAATATGCGCGCCCTCCGGCGGCGGCCCGCGCGGAAAAAGGCCTCGCAGCCGACGCAATCCTGCCATAATCTGCGTCGAAAAGAGCAGAAGCAAAACACCGCAGGTAACGCCCATGTCCACCGAGACCCTGGCCCACGGCTCCGCCGTGGCGGCTTCCGATCCCGTCTGCGCCGGCCTGACCGCCGGAACCCCCGTGCTGACGCTGAAGGGCGCGGTGGCGGTGGAGGCGTTGCGCCCCGGCGACCGGATCATCACCCGCGACGGCGCCCGCGCCCTGAGCGCGATCCGCGAGGTCGCGGGCCCGGCGCGTCTGGTGCGCGTCTCGGCCTCCGCCATCGGGGTGGAGCAGCCCGAGGAGGACATGGTGATGGCCGCCGGCACCCATATCCTGATCCGCGACTGGCGGGCGAAGGCGCTGAAGGGCTGCGACCAGGCGGTGATCGCCGCCGAACGGCTGATCGACGGCGAATATATCCGCCCCGAGGGCGCTGGCCCGGCGCGGCTCTATGTGCTGGAGTTCGAGACGCCGGTGGTGATCTATGCCGGCGGGCTGGAACTGGCCCTCGCCCCGGCGCTGGAAACGGCGTGACGGCGCGGCCGGAGGGATGCGGGGCCGCCTTCGGGCGGCCTTTTTCATAACCCCCGTCTCACGGCCCCGTTTCCCAAGGCACAGTTTCTAACGGCTCCGTTTCTCATAACCCCAGCGCGCGGAACACCTTCGGCAATTCCTCCGGCAGATCCTCGGCGATGAGGCCCGGCCCGAAGGCGCGCGCGCATTCCACATGCAGCCAGGCCCCGGCGCAGGCCGCCTCGAACGGCGCGAGACCCCGCGCCAGCAGCCCGGCGATGAAGCCGGCCAGCACGTCGCCCGCCCCGGCGGTGGCGAGCCAGGGGGCAGCGCGGTCGTAAACCGCCGCATTGCCCGCGCAGCGCCCGGCGGGATCCGCGATCACCGTATCCGGCCCCTTGAGCAGCACCACGCATCCCGCCCGCGCCGCCGCCGCGCGCGCCGCATCGACCCTGGAACAAGCCGGCCCCTTCACCGCGGGCGCGGCCAGTTTCTCCGCGATGTCGGGAAACAGCCGGGCGAACTCGCCGCCATGGGGCGTCAGCACGCAAGCCTCGTGCAGCGCATCGAACAGCGCCGGATCGCGCGAAACCAGCGTCAGCGCATCGGCATCCAGCACCGTCGGCCGCCCGGCCCGCAGCGCCGCCCCGACCAGCCCGGCCTCGCGCACCCCGAGGCCCAGCCCCGGCCCGAGGCAAAGCGCGTTGATCCGCCGATCCTCCAGCACCTCCGCCAAGGCCGCCGCATCCGCCACCGGCCGCAGCATCACCGCATCGAGCCGCGCCGCATTCTCCGCCACCGCCCCGGGCGGGCAGCCCAGCGTCGCCAACCCCGCCCCGATCCTGAGCGCGCCCCGCGCCGACAACCGCGCCGCGCCGCCCTGCCCCGCCGGGCCGGAGAGGATCAGGGCATGGCCGTGCGAGAACTTGTTGCCGTCGCCCTTGCCCAACCCGCTGGGGGTCCGCACCTCCTCCACCACCGCGACGCCGCCATCGACCGGCTTCCCGCCCTCCAGCCCTATATCGACGACGACAAGCTTGCCGCCCCGCCCTCCGGCCGCCGCATTCAAGACATGCCCGAGCTTGCGGCGATGGAAGGTGACCGTCAGGGAAGGCTCCACCGCCAATCCATCGGCCAGGGGTTCTTCCCGCACATATCCCTCCGGCACCAGCCATTTGCCGCTGTCGGCGCAAAGCCCCGAGGGTACATCCACCGCGACGACCCGGCCGGCCGGTTCGCCTGCGGAAATATCGCGCAACACCTCCGCCACCGCCTCCGGCAGGCATCGCGCCAAGCCGGTGCCGAACAGCGCATCGACGATCACGTCGCGGCGCAGGCCGCCCCCCGTATCCAGCCCGGCCCGCAACGCCCCGAGCGGCCGCACCTCGCCCATCCCGCGCCACCGCCGGAAATTCTCCGCCGCATCCGGCGGCAGCCGCGCGGCCTCGCCATAGAGATAGACCTCCACCTCCCAGCCCCGCGCCTTCAGCAACCGCGCCACCACGAAGCCGTCGCCGCCATTGTTGCCCGGCCCGCAGAGCACGACCGCCCGCAATGCCGCTTCCTCTTGGCCCAAATACCCCGGGGCGCCGGTCGGGGCGCCATCGGTTCGAGAACCAACCGGCGCGGGCGGAGCCCCGGCCTCGCCACCCCGCGCCAGGTCCGGCCATTCCGCGAGGATCGCCTCCACCACCCCGCGCCCGGCGCGTTCCATCAGCTCCAGCCCGGTCACGGCGCCGCTCCCGATCGCCGCCCGCTCGATGGCGCGCATTTGGGCAGAGCTCAGCAGTTCGGTCATCTTTTCGGCCCTTCCGCTTCGCGATCCGCCCGCATTCGCGCCAATATGCACAAATTTTGTGCATATGCCCGCTTTTCCCGGGGCCCGCGGCCCCCCGCGCAGCCTAGCGAATTGTCCGCCCCTCCGGGAAGTGGTCACTGACCGTCGAGACGCATAAAGGCGAGGGAGTCGGCCATGAAAAAGATCGAGGCGATCATCAAGCCCTTCAAGCTCGACGAGGTGAAGGAAGCGCTTCAGGAGGCGGGCATCCAGGGCCTCTCGGTCACCGAGGTCAAGGGCTTCGGCCGCCAGAAGGGCCATACCGAGCTTTATCGCGGCGCCGAATATGTGGTGGATTTCCTGCCCAAGGTGAAGATCGAGGTCGTGCTGCCCGACGACATGGTGGAGACCGCCATCGAGGCCATCATCTCCGCCGCCCGCACCGACAAGATCGGCGACGGCAAGATCTTCGTCTCGCCCGTCGAACAGGCCATCCGCATCCGCACCGGCGAGACCGGCGACGACGCGCTCTGACCCCTTCCACCCGCCACACCCGTTCCCCCACAGACACCGGGCCCTCGGGCCCACCCGCAACACCCAAACCGAAAGGCAGCATGATGAGCGCGATCGCGAAAGCTCTGAAACTGATGCAGGACGAGGAGGTCGAATATGTCGACATCCGCTTCACCGATCCGAAAGGCAAGCTCCAGCATGTGACGCTGGTGGTGGATCTGGTCGACGAGGACTTCTTCGAGGAAGGCTTCATGTTCGACGGCTCCTCCATCGCCGGCTGGAAATCCATCGACCAGTCGGACATGAAGCTGATCCCCGACGCGACCTCGGTCTATATCGACCCGTTCTACGCCGAGAAGACGCTCTGCGTGCATTGCGACGTGGTGGAGCCCGACACCGGCGAGGCCTATGACCGCTGCCCGCGCCAGACCGCCAAGAAGGCCGAGGCCTATATGCGCTCCTCCGGCATCGGCGACACCGCCTATTTCGGCCCGGAAGCCGAGTTCTTCATCTTCGACGACGTGCGCTATTCGGTGACGCCGCAGAAGGTGTCGTTCCAGATCGACGCCGAGGCCGCCGCCTGGAACACCGACCGCGAGATGGAGGGCGGCAACCTCGCCCATCGCGCCGGCCACAAGGGCGGCTATTTCCCGGTCAACCCGGTGGACGAGGCGCAGGACCTGCGCGGCGAGATGCTGTCGACCATGAAGCGCATGGGCATGAAGGTCGACAAGCACCATCACGAGGTCGCGACCTGCCAGCACGAGCTGGGCATGATCTTCGGCGGTCTGGTCGAGCAGGCCGACAACATCCAGAAATACAAATATGTCATCCACAACGTCGCGGCCGCCTACGGCAAGACCGTGACCTTCATGCCGAAGCCGATGAAGGGCGACAACGGCTCGGGGATGCATGTCAACATGTCGATCTGGCGCGACGGCAAGCCGCTCTTCGCCGGCGACAAATATGCCGATCTCTCGCAGGAAGCGCTGTGGTTCATCGGCGGCATCCTCAAGCACGCCAAGGCGCTGAACGCGCTCACCAACCCCTCGACCAACAGCTACAAGCGGCTGATCCCCGGCTTCGAGGCGCCGGTGCTGCGCGCCTATTCCGCCCGCAACCGCTCGGGCTGCGTCCGTATCCCGTGGACCGAATCGCCGAAAGCCAAGCGCGTCGAGGCCCGCTTCCCCGATCCGGTCGCCAACCCCTATCTCGCCTTCGCGGCGCTGCTGATGGCCGGCCTCGACGGCATCAAGCACAAGATCGACCCCGGCCCGGCCTCGGACAAGGATCTCTACGACCTGCCGCCCGAGGAACTGGCCGAGATCCCGACCGTCTGCGGCAGCTTGCGCGAGGCGCTGGAGGAGCTGGAGAAGGACATGGACTTCCTGCTCGCCGGCGACGTGTTCACCCGCCCGCAGCTCGAGGCCTATATCGGCCTGAAATGGGAAGAGGTCTATGCCTACGAGCATACGCCCCACCCGGTCGAATACCAGATGTACTACTCCTGCTGATCGGGCAGGAAGCAAGGGAAGGGGCGCCTCCGGGCGCCCCTTTTTCCATTCCGCGCATAATCGCCGGTTCCCGGCCGGCACGGATGCCATTGTGGCGACAACCCGGCACCCGGTCGCTACAATTCCACCGCAAATCCACGATCTGCCCCAGATCCGGGCACAATTTCCCCGCATCCTGCGGTTGTCTCAGCCTGTTGGAGGACAGCCCATGTGCGCCCTGCCGAACAGTATGATTGCCCTGGTTCTGTATCCCGAAGACCCTTCCCTGAATTTCGCCGCGCTGGTCGGCGAGATCGACCGCCACCTGACGCGCCATTGCGGCGGGCACGCGCTGTCCTGGGATTGCGACGACGTGGCGAGCTTCGACGTGGCGGGCCTGCGCCTGCTGCTCGCCCGCCCCGACCCGGCGCCGCCCGGCTTCGCCGCCGCGCTGCTGCTCGGCGCGGGGCCCCGCCCTGGCGGCGGGTCATCGCCGCTCCATGCCGAGATCCCGCGGCTCTGCCTGCGGCTGGTCGAGGGGGCGCAGCGGCGCCATCCCAGCGACACCGTGCTCTGGCAGGAGGACGACGCGCCGCTCGACGCCGATCTGGCCGACCGGCTGACCGCCGCCCTTCCCGACCGGGACGAGATCGAGCATATCCTGCGCCAGGCCGCGCAGCAGGCCGAACCGGCGCCGGAACCGCCGCCCGACGGCCCCGCCAACGACCTGCCGGACCTGCCCACCCCGGATCTGGAGGCGCTGCGCCGCCTGCGCCGCGCGCTCTATCCGCGGGACGAGGCGGAACCGGCCCCCTCGCCGCAACTGCGCCTCGCCGCCCATGCGCTCGACTGCACGCTGATGGTGGTGGCGATGCCGGTCGGCGCGGCGATGATGACCTACAGCCTGATGCGCGGCGGCAATCTCGCGGCAAGCGCCCGGGCCATGGCGTTGACCGGGGCGGGGCTGGCGCTGCTGCATGGCGGGATCGGCCTGCCGCTGACCTGAGCGGCGGGGCGACCGTCCCGCCAGCCCCGGCCGGCTCCCCCCGGCCGCCGCCAGCCACGCCGGCAAAAGTCCTGCCTCCACCGCCTTCCCGCTTGCGGCCCGCCGCCGGTTTCCGGCAAAAGGGGACACCCGCCCCAGACCGGAGACCGCGAAATGCCGCCGCGCCCTGCCCTTCTCCTCCTCGCCGCCGCGCTGCTCGCCGCCTGCGGCGGCGGCCCCGCCCCGACCGGAACCCAAAGCCACTGGGCCGGCAGCGCCAACCCCGCCAGCCGCTATTGCGCCGAACAGGGCGGCCGGCTGGAGATCCGCGCCGAACAGGCCGGCCAGGCCGGCTATTGCCACCTGCCCGACGGCTCGGTGCTGGAGGAATGGCAGCTCTACCGCGGCAAGAACAGCCTCTGATCCCCCCGCGTCATTTTCTGTCCGGAAATATCCTCGGGGGGTGAATTGAGCGCAAAGCGCTCAAGAGGGGGGCGGAAAGCCCCCCTTCCCGCCGCCCGCCTTGATCCGCCGGGCCGGAGGGTCTATGCGCTCGCGCAAGCCCCTGCCGCAACCGAAAGGCCCGCCGATGATCCCGCGCTATTCCCGTCCCGACATGGTCGCCATCTGGTCGCCCGAGACCCGCTTCCGCATCTGGTTCGAGATCGAGGCCCATGCCTGCGACGCGCAGGCCGCCCTCGGCGTGATCCCGAAGGCCAATGCCGAAGCGGTCTGGAAGGCGCGCGACGTGGAGTTCAATGTGGCCCGCATCGACGAGATCGAGGCGGTGACCAAGCATGACGTGATCGCCTTCCTCACCCATCTGGCCGAGATCGTCGGCCATGACGAGGCGCGCTTCGTCCATCAGGGCATGACCTCCTCCGACGTGCTCGACACCACGCTGAACATCCAGCTCGTGCGCGCCTCCGACCTGCTGCTCGCCGCCATGGACCGGGTGCTCGCCGCGCTGAAGGCCCGCGCGCAGGAGCACAAGGATACCGTCCGCATCGGCCGCAGCCACGGCATCCATGCCGAGCCCACCACGATGGGCCTGACCTTCGCCCGCTTCTACGCCGAGATGGATCGCGGCCGCCGCCGCCTCGTCGCCGCGCGCGAGGAGATCCGCACCGGCGCCATTTCCGGCGCCGTCGGCACCTTCGCCAATATCGACCCGGCGGTCGAGGAATATGTCTGCGAGAAGCTCGGCCTGTCGCCCGAGCCGGTCTCCACCCAGGTCATCCCGCGCGACCGCCACGCCATGTTCTTCGCCACGCTCGGCGTCATCGCCTCCTCGATCGAGAATATCGCCATCGAGATCCGCCACATGCAGCGCACCGAGGTGCTGGAGGCCGAGGAATATTTCTCGCCGGGGCAAAAGGGCTCCTCGGCGATGCCGCATAAAAGGAACCCGGTGCTGACCGAGAACCTGACCGGCCTCGCCCGCCTCGTGCGCATGTCGGTGGTGCCGGCGCTGGAGAATGTGGCGCTCTGGCACGAGCGCGACATCTCGCACAGCTCGGTCGAGCGCGGCATCGGCCCCGACACCACCATCACCCTCGACTTCGCGCTGCACCGTCTGGCCGGCGTGGTGGAGAAGCTGGTGATCTATCCCGAGAACATGCTGAAGAACCTGCACAAGTTCAAAGGCCTGGTGATGAGCCAGCGCGTGCTGCTGGCGCTGACCCAGGCCGGCGTCAGCCGCGAGGACGCTTACCGTCTGGTGCAGCGCAACGCCATGAAGGTCTGGGAGAAGGGCGCCGATTTCAAGACCGAGCTGCTCGCCGACCCCGAGGTGACGGCCGCGCTGTCGCCCGCCGAGATCGAGGAGAAGTTCGACCTCGGCTATCATACCAAGCATGTCGACACGATCTTCGCCCGCGTCTTCGGCAAGTGATCCGCGCGGCCGGGCGGTTTTCCCCGCCCGGCCGCGCAAACCGTCCCCGATCGCTGCGATTCGTGCTATGATGGCCGGACCGGACCGAAAGGAGACCGCCATGACCCGCCGTTACCTTCCGCTTCTCGCCACCATCCTCGCCACGCTGACCGTCTCGGCCCCCCTCGCGCTGGCCGATTGCGGCCATGGCCATCAGGCGAAACTCACCTGCGCCGACGGCACGCAATGGGACCCGGCGACCCGCAGCTGCGTCACCGTGACCGGCTGAGGGAGCGGGATGGAGCCTCCCCGGCATCCGGCCCGCCCACCGGCGCCGGTTTGATCGGGAGCGGCATCACGAACTCGGAGCCGCCCTTCGCCTGAGCCCGCAGCCGATCCGGAACAAGGCGCGCAGCGTCCGACCACTCCCCTGCCGGAGCCCATGGGGTAGATCCCGGCATGCCGATGACGTGTGAGCCCCTCTCCCGCCCGGAACAAGGCACGCAGTGCCGCCGGGCAGCGCCCGACCGCCGGGCGGCCGCTTCGGGGACGTAGGCGCGATGATCCGACATAGGCGGTGCTCAGCCATAAAGCGACGACCACCACCGTTGCAGCGCCCACCCGGCGGTCAGGCACTGCCCTCTGTTGCGCGGGGTGTCGCAAAACGGTCATCCTTCCCCCCCCGCCCATAGCGCCGTGGCCGCTGCCGCGCGGAGCCGCACGAAACTGTCACCACCCCCATCCGCCCTAATCCCCCGTTAACCCGCGCCTGCCACCCTGAGCCCGAAGACCGGAATC
>JBDHSR010000059.1:0-12276 GCA_039808305.1 Gemmobacter sp.
AGGCCCGCGCGCTCTGCGGTTTCGGCATCGACCTCGCTGTCGCCGACGAAGATCGCCTCGCCGCCGCCAAGGGCGTCCAGCGTGGCCAGTAGCGGTGCCGGATCGGGCTTCTTCACCGCAAGGGTGTCGCCGCCGATCACCACGCCGAAGAAGGGGGCGAGGCCGAAATGCGCCAGCACCGCCCGCGTGGGCGCCAGCGGCTTGTTGGTGCAGAGCCCGAGGCGGAAGCCGGTGCCGCGCAGCGCTTCCAGCGCGGAAAGTACGCCGGGATAAAGCCGGGTCAGCTCATGCGCCGCTTCGTAAACCCGCAGGAACTCGGCCAGAATCGCTTCATAATCGAGGCCGGTGACCGGCTGGCCGCGCGCCGCGCAGGCCCGGGCGATCAGGTTCGGCGCCCCGCGCCCGACGAAACCCTGCACCTCGGGCCGGGTGAAGCCCGCCGCGCCGCGCGCGGTGAACACCCGGTTCACGGCGGCATGGATGTCGGGCACGCTGTCGATCAGCGTGCCGTCGAGGTCGAAGATGATGGCGTGCGGCATGGCTCCTCCCGTGGCGGCGACGATGCCCGAGCGGCCCCGCCCCGTCCAGACCCCACGGGCTTTTGCGGTGACAGCGCCGCCTGCCGCCGTTATGGTGCCGCGAAAAGCCCGGCGGCGGGCGGGCAGGCAATGATCGGGTGAATTCGGCATGGCGGGCGTCGCGCGCAGCGCTTGGTGGGCGGAGGCATGGGTGCAGGCGATGAACCGCCTCGCGGCCCGTCGCGCCGCGCGCGCCGCGCCAGCCGCCGGTTTCGTCTCGCAGCCCGAGCCGCGCACCATCGGGCTTTATGCGCGCGGCAAGCAACTGGTCGCCGGGAATTTCCTGTTCGCCGGCCATCTGGTCGAGGCGCCGGGCACCGCGATCTGGGACATCGCGCCGCCGAGCCCGGCCTTCGGGGCGGAATTGCAGGGCTATGCCTGGCTCGACGATCTCGCGGCGGTGGGCGACCCGGCGGCGCGCAAGCGCGCGCAGGACTGGACCTTCGGCTGGATCGAGCGTTACGGGCGCGGCACCGGCCCCGGCTGGTCGCCGGACCTGACCGGGCGGCGGCTGATCCGCTGGATCAACCACGCCATCCTGCTGACCGGCGGGCAGGAGCGGGCGCGGACGCTGGCCTATTACCGCTCGCTCTCGCATCAGACGGTGTTCCTGGCGCGGCGCTGGCAGGCGGCCTCGCCGGGCCTGCCGCGATTCGAGGCGCTGACCGGGCTGATCTATGCCGGGCTCGCGCTGATCGGGATGGAGGAGCATGTCGATCCCTCCGCCACCGCGCTGGCGCGGGAATGCGAGCGCGAGGTCGATGCGCAGGGCGGCATCCCCACCCGCAACCCCGAGGAATTGCTGGAGGTCTTCACCCTGCTGACCTGGGCCGCGCAGGCGCTGACCGATGCCGGGCGGATCGTGCCGGCCGCGCATCTGGCGGCGATCGAGCGCATCGCGCCGACGCTCAGGGCGCTGCGCCATGCCGATGGCGGGCTGGCGCGGTTCCATGGCGGCGGGCGCGGGCTGGAGGGGCGGCTGGATCACGCGCTGGCCAGCGCCGGGGTGAAGCCCGCGCCGCATGCCGGGCTCGCCATGGGGTTCGCGCGGCTGACCGGCGGGCGGACCACCCTCGTCGCCGATATGGCCGAGCCGCCGGGCGACCGGGCGGGGGCCTCGGCCCATGCCTCGACGCTGGCCTTCGAGCTGACCTCCGGGCGGCGGCCGATGATCGTCAATTGCGGCAGCGGCGCCCCCTTCGGCACCGACTGGCACCGGGCCAGCCGCGCCACGCAGAGCCATTCGACGCTCTGTATCGACGGCTTCTCCTCGTCGCGCTTCGCCCATGACGGGCGCGAGGTGCTGGCGGACCGGGCGCGCCTCACGCTGCTGCGCCCGTCCGAGGCGGAGGGGGCGCATCTGCTGCTGGCCGGGCATGACGGCTGGCGGCGGACGCATGGGCTGGTGCATCTGCGCGACCTCGCGCTGTCGGCCGACGGGCGGCATCTGGCGGGGGTGGACATGCTGGCGGCGGAGACCCCGGCCGACCGGGCGCGGCTCACCGCCGTTCTGGGCCGGATGCCGGAGGGGATCGGCTATTCCCTCCGCTTCCACCTGCATCCCGACGCCGATGCCGAGATCGATATGGGCGGGGCCGCGATCTCCATCGCGCTGCGCTCGGGCGAGATCTGGGTGTTCCGCCATGACGGGCAGGCGAAGCTGGCGCTGGAACCCTCTGTCTATCTCGAAAAAGGCCGTTTGATGCCCAGATCCGCCAAACAGATCATCCTGAGCGCGCATTTGCGGGATTTTCAGGCCCGGATCGGCTGGACCTTGGCGAAGGCACAGGATACTCCGCTGGCCATCCGCGACCTCGACCGGGAGGACCCCGCCTCCCGCCCCTGACCAGGAGTGAGCCATGCACACCGCCTCTGCCGCCGCCCCCGTCAACCTCGTGCCGGTGGGGCGCGCCTTGCTGTCGGTCTCCGACAAGGCGGGGCTGGTGGATTTCGCGCGGGCGCTGGCGGCGCAGGGGGTGGAGCTGATCTCGACCGGCGGCACCTCGAACGCGCTCCGGCAGGCGGGGCTGGCGGTGCGCGACGTGTCGGAGGTGACCGGCTTCCCCGAGATGATGGACGGCCGGGTCAAGACGCTGCATCCGATGGTGCATGGCGGGCTGCTGGCCCTGCGCGACGATGACGAGCATCTGGTGGCGATGGCCGCCCACGGGATCGAGCCGATCGACCTGCTGGTGGTGAACCTTTACCCGTTCGAGCAGACGGTGGCGCGCGGCGCCTCTTACGCCGATTGCATCGAGAATATCGACATCGGCGGCCCGGCGATGATCCGCGCCGCGGCGAAGAACCACAAATTCGTCAATGTGGTCACCGATCCGCAGGATTACGACGCGCTGCTGGCCGAGCTGAAGGCCCATGACGGCGCGACCTCCTACGCCTTCCGCCAGCGCCTCGCGCTGACCGCCTATAGCCGGACGGCGGCCTATGACGCGGCGGTTTCCGCCTGGATGGCCCATGCGCTGAAGGACGAGGCGCCGCGCCGCCGCGCCTTTGCCGGGCAGATCGCCCAGACCCTGCGCTATGGCGAGAACCCGCATCAGAAGGCCGCCTTCTATACCGACGGCACGATGCGCCCCGGCGTCGCCACCGCGCATCAGTGGCAGGGCAAGGAACTGTCCTACAACAACATCAACGACACCGACGCGGCCTTCGAGCTGGTGGCGGAGTTCGATCCGGCGCAGGGTCCGGCCTGCGCCATCATCAAGCACGCCAATCCCTGCGGCGTGGCGCGCGGCGCCACCATGGCCGAGGCCTATGCCCGCGCCTTCGACTGCGACCGCACCTCGGCCTTCGGCGGCATCATCGCGCTGAACCAGCCGCTCGACGCGGCGACGGCGCGCGAGATCACCCAGATCTTCACCGAGGTCGTCATCGCCCCCGGCGCCAGCCCCGAGGCGCGCGCGGTCTTCGCCGCGAAGAAGAACCTGCGCCTCCTGACCACCGACCGGCTGCCCGACCCGAAGGCGAAGGGGCTGGCCTGGAAACAGGTGGCGGGCGGGTTCCTCGTGCAGGACCGCGACAATGGCACGCTGGACATGGCCGGGCTGAAGGTGGTGACGAAGCGACAGCCGACCGAGGCGGAGCTGCGCGACCTGCTCTTCGCCTGGACGGTGGCGAAACATGTGAAGTCGAACGCCATCATCTATGTCAGGGACGGCGCGACGGTGGGCGTGGGCGCCGGGCAGATGAGCCGGGTCGACAGCACGCGAATCGCCGCCCGCAAGGCGCAGGACATGGCCGAGGCGCTGGGCCTGCCCGCGCCGCTGACCCAAGGCGCGGTCGTCGCCTCCGACGCCTTCTTCCCCTTCGCGGACGGCTTGATCACCGCCGCCGAGGCCGGGGCGACGGCGATCATCCAGCCCGGCGGCTCGATGCGCGACGATGAGGTGATCGCGGCGGCGGACGAACGCGGCCTCACCATGGTCTTCACCGCCATGCGCCATTTCCGGCACTGAGGATGCGGCGCCTCGCCCTCGTCGCGCTTGCCGTTTTCGCGATCGACCAGATCACCAAGCTTGGCGTCGTCTTCGGCCTGAACCTGCGCGAGCGGGGCGAGATCGACGTGCTGCCGCCGCTGCTGAACTTCCGCATGGCGTGGAACCAGGGGGTGAATTTCGGCCTGTTCTCCTCCTCGGCCGAGGTGATGCGCTGGGTGCTGATCGTGCTGTCGCTGGTCATCGTGGGCTGGGTGCTGCACTGGACGCGGCGGGCGCGGCACGGGCGCTGGGCGCAGATCTCGGCCGGGTTGCTGGTCGGCGGCGCGCTGGGCAATGTGGTGGACCGGCTGGCTTACGGCGCGGTGGCGGATTTCCTCAACATGACCTGCTGCGGGATCGAGAATCCCTATGCCTTCAACGTGGCCGACATCGCGATCTTCGCCGGCGCGGCCGGCCTAGTGCTGTTTACCGGGCGCGATGGCGGGGCCAAGCCGGGCGGGGTCAAGGCAGGAGGGGGGCGGCCCTCTGCCCCGCGCCGAAAGACCCCGTGACGCGCCGGCCCCTTTGCGCTAAAGACGGCGGGGACGGCTTCCTAAGGAGTGGATGATGCAGGCAGCACGACTGGCCCATCTGGCGGGAGTGGCGGCGGTTTCGCTGCTGCTGGCGGGCTGCGGCGGCAATGACGAGCCGCGCCTGATGAACCTGCGCTCGACCACCAACGGGCCGGACGAGTTCGGCATCCTGCCGCCGAAGCCCTTGCAGATGCCGGCGAACCTGGCCGAACTGCCGGCGCCGACCCCCGGCGGCGGCAATATCACCGATCCCACGCCCGAGGCCGATGCCATCGCCGCGCTGGGCGGCAAGCCGGGCGCGGGCGGCTCCGACCCGGCGCTGGTGGCCTATGCCACCCGCATGGGGGTGCAGTCCGGCATCCGCGGCCAGCTCGCCGCCGAGGATCTGGAGCACCGCAAGAAGAACGAGGGGCGGCTGCTGCAACGCCTGTTCAAGCAGAACGTCTATTACAACGCCTATGACGACACCGCGCTCGACCAGCATGCGGAGCTGGAATACTGGCGCCGCCGCGGCGTGGCCAATCCCTCCGCCCCGCCGCGCCAGGAAGGCGAGCGGTAAACTCCGCGTCAGCCCGGCTTGACCCCGCGCGCCTGCGGCGTAGTTCTGGGGCGTGTCAGGGAGAATGTCGGCGATGCGCAAGATCTTGTTGGCGGCGGCCTTTTGCGGGGCGGCGGCCCCCGTGGCGGCCGGCCCGGTGTCGAGTTTCCAGTTGAAGAACGGGCTCGAAGTGGTGGTGATCGAGGATCACCGCGCGCCGGTCGCCGTCCAGATGATGTGGTATCGGGTCGGCGCGGCGGACGAGCCGCCGGGCCATTCCGGCATCGCGCATTTCTTCGAGCATCTGATGTTCAAGGCCACCGACGAGCTGAAGGCCGGCGAGTTCTCCGATACGGTCGAGGCGCAGGGCGGCGACGACAACGCCTTCACCAGCTGGGACTACACCGCCTATTACCAGCGCGTCGCGGCCGACCGGCTCGACCTGATGATGAAGCTGGAGGCCGACCGGATGCGCGATCTCCAGCTTACCGACGATGTCGTGGCGACCGAGCGCGACGTGATCCTGGAGGAGCGCAGCCAGCGCACCGACAGCGATCCGGGCAGCCTGTTCGGCGAGCAGACCCGCGCGGCGCAGTTCCTCAACCATCCCTATGGCGTGCCGATCATCGGCTGGCGGCACGAGATCGCGGCACTCGGCCGGGCCGAGGCGGAGGCGTTCTACCGCACCTATTACGCGCCGAACAACGCGGTCCTCGTGGTGGCGGGCGATGTGGAGCCCGATGCGGTGCGCGCCATGGCCGAGGAACATTACGGCCCGCTGAAGCCCACCGCCGACATCCCGCCCCGCCTGCGCCCGCAGGAGCCGCCGCAACTCGCCGAGCGCCGGCTGTCGATGAGCGATCCGCGCGTGTCGGAGCCGTTCCTGATGCGCACCTACCTCGCCCCCGCGCGGCGCAGCGGCGACCAGGCCGAGGCGGCGGCGCTGGTCTATCTGGCGGAACTGCTCGGCGGCTCCGGCACCACCAGCCTTCTGGCCCGCAAGCTGCAATTCGAGGATCCGAAGGCGGTCTATTCCTATGCCTATTACGACGGCACGGCGGTGGACAGCGGGCTGTTCGGCTTCGGCCTGATGCCGCTGCCCGGGGTGACGCCGGCGCGCGCCGAGGCGGCGATGGATGCCGTGCTCGCCGATTTCCTGGCCACCGGGCCCGATCCGGCGGCCTTCGAGCGTATCCGCACCCAGCTCCGCGCCTCGGAGATCTATGCGCAGGACGATGTGCAGAAGCTCGCCAACCGCTATGGCGAGGCGCTGGCGGTCGGGTTGACCGTCGCCGATGTGCGGGACTGGCCGCAGGTGTTGCAGGCGGTGACGCCCGACGACGTGATGCAGGCCGCGCGCAAGGTGCTCGACCGGCGCAACGCCGTGTCGGGCTGGCTGCTGAACGAGGAGACGAAGTGATGTTCTGGCGTATCGTCCCGCTGTTGCTGCTGCTGGCCGCGCCGCTGCGCGCCGAGATCGCGGTGAAGGAGGTCGTCTCGCCCGGCGGCATCAAGGCCTGGCTGGTGGAGGAACATTCGATCCCCTTCACCGCGCTGGAGATCCGGTTCCGGGGCGGCACCGCGCTCGACGCGCCGGACCGGCGCGGCGCGGTGAACCTGATGACCGCGCTGATCGAGGAAGGCGCGGCCGAGATGAACGCCCAGAAATTCGCCGAGGCGCGCGATGCGCTGGCGGCGGAGTTCCGCTTCAGCGCCTCGACCGATGCCGTGGCGGTCTCGGCCCGGATGCTGAGCGAGAACCGGGACCGGGCGGCGGAGCTGCTGCGTCTGGCGCTGCAACAGCCGCGTTTCGACGCCGACGCGATCGAGCGGGTGCGCGGGCAGGTGCTGTCCGGCATTCGCGGCGATGCGAAGGATCCCGGCGCCATCGCCTCGAACCTGTTCGACCGGCTGGCCTTCGGGGATCATCCCTATGGCAGTTCCGGCGACGGAACGGAGAAGAGCGTGGCCGCGCTGACCCGCGACGACATCCTCGCCACCCATCGCGCCGTGCTGGCGCGGGATCGCATCCATGTCGCCGCCGTGGGCGACATCACGGCGGAGGAATTGGGCGCGCTGCTCGATCATCTGCTGGGCGGCTTGCCCCGGACCGGCGCGCCGCTGCCCGGCCCGGCCAAAGTCGGGTTGACCGCCGGCGTGACGGTGGAGGAGTTTCCGACGCCGCAGGCCGTGGTGATGTTCGGGGCCGAGGGGATCGAGCGCGACGACCCGGATTTCTTCGCCGCCTTCGTGCTGAACGAGATCCTCGGCGGCGAGCGGTTCGGCTCGCGCCTGATGCGGGAATTGCGCGAGAAGCGCGGGCTGACCTATGGCGCCCGCACCTGGCTTGTCGATTACGATCAGGCCGACCTGATCGCCGGGCAATTCGCCAGCGACAACGCCAAGGTCGGCGAGGCGATCCGGCTGGTGCGGGAGGAATGGGAGAAGCTGGCGCGCGATGGCGTGACGGAGCAGGAACTGGCCGGCGCCAAGACCTTCCTCACCGGCGCCTATCCGCTGCGGTTCGACGGCAACGGGGCCATCGCCAATATCCTCGTGGGGATGCAGATGACCGGCCTGCCGGTCGATTACTCCGCCACCCGCAACGAGAAGATCGAGGCGGTGACGCTGGCGGATGTGAAGCGGGTGGCCGAACGGCTGATCCGCCCCGAAAACCTGCGCATTGTCGTCGTCGGCCAGCCCGAAGGGGTGGTTTCCACGCCGTGACCCGTGGCCGAATCTGCGGGGCCATGCTAGGTCTGGGGGTATGAAACCCGATACCCCCAAGATGGCGCGGCCCGTCATCCGCCAGCTCGACGAGGCGGCGATCAACCGCATCGCCGCCGGCGAGGTGGTGGAGCGCCCGGCCTCCGCCGTGAAGGAACTGGTGGAGAACGCGCTGGATGCCGGCGCCCGGCGCATCGCGGTCGATTACGCCGATGGCGGCAAGACGCTGATCCGGGTGACCGACGACGGCTGCGGCATGACCGGCGACGACCTGCCGCTGGCGCTGGCACGTCATGCCACGTCGAAGATCGACGGGTCGGACCTGCTCGACATCCGCAGCTTCGGCTTCCGGGGCGAGGCGCTGCCCTCGCTCGGCGCGGTGGGGCGGCTTTCCATCACCTCGCGCGCCGAGGGGGCGGAGGGCGTGACGCTTACCGTCGAGGGCGGGCGGATGGGGGCGCTGCGCCCCGCCGCGCTCAACCGCGGCACGGTGGTCGAATTGCGCGACCTGTTCTTCGCCACCCCGGCGCGGCTGAAATTCATGCGTTCCGATCGGGCGGAGATGGGCGCGATCTCCGACGTGGTGAAGCGGCTGGCGCTGGCCGAGCCGCATGTCGGCTTCACCCTGCGCGACGTGACCGGCGGCGGCGAGGGGCGGGTGGTGTTCCGGGTGGAGCCTGAGAACGGCGATTTCTTCGATGCCCTGCAAGGCCGCGTCGCTCGCGTGCTGGGCCATGATTTCGCCGAGAACGCGCTGCGGATCGACCTCGAGCGCGAGGGGGTGCGGCTGATCGGCTATGCCGCGCTGCCCACCTATTCGCGCGGCTCGGCGGTGGCGCAGTTCCTGTTCGTCAACGGCCGGCCGGTGCTGGACAAGATGCTGTTCGGCGCCCTGCGCGCGGCCTATATGGATGTGCTCAGCCGCGACCGGCATCCGGCGGCGGTGCTGAACGTGGCCTGCGACCCCGAGCGGGTGGATGTGAACGTGCATCCGGCGAAGGCCGAGGTGCGCTTCCGCGAGCCGGCGCTGGTGCGCGGGCTGATCGTCTCGGGCCTCCGGCTGGCGCTGACCGGGGCGGGGCATCGCGCCTCCAGCACCGTCGCCACCGAGACGCTGGAGGCGTTCCGGCCGGAGCCCGCATCGCCGCCCCGCATCTACCAGATGGACCGCGCCTCTCAGCCGACCCTCGCCCGCGCCCATGCCATGCAGGCCCCCGCGCCGGGCTTCTTCGAGGCCCCCTCGGCCCGCGTGGAGGCGGTGGCGGAGCCCGCGCCCGACCTGACCGAACGCCCGCTCGGCGCCGCCCGCGCGCAGGTGCACGAGAATTACATCATCGCCCAGACCGCGCGGGGCATGGTCATCGTCGACCAGCACGCCGCGCATGAGCGGCTGGTCTATGAGCGGCTGAAGGCGCAGGCGGCGGAGAAGGGCATCGCGGCGCAGGCGCTGCTGATCCCGGAAATCGTCGATCTCCCGCCCGCCGATGCGGCGCGGCTGCTGGAGGCGGCGGAGGATCTGGCGGGTCTCGGGCTGGTGGTGGAGCCGTTCGGCGGCGGCGCTGTCGCGGTGCGCGAGGTGCCGGCGTTGCTCGGCCAGGTGGATGCCGCCGCGCTGATCCGCGACATCGTGGACGATCTGGCCGATCTCGGCAGTTCCGAACGTCTGCGCGGCCGCATCGACGCGGTGCTCAGCCGCATGGCCTGCCATGGCTCGGTGCGCTCCGGCCGGCAGATGCGCGCCGAGGAGATGAACGCGCTGCTGCGCGAGATGGAGGCGACGCCGCTTTCCGGCCAGTGCAACCATGGCCGGCCGACCTATGTGGAACTCAAGCTGGCCGACATAGAGCGGCTGTTCGGGCGCAGATGATCCGGATCGGAACCCTTGAACTGCCGTGGAACGACCCGGTGGTGCTGGTCGCGGGCGGCATCCTCGCGCTGGTCGTGCTGCTGCTGGTCCTGATCCTGCGCGCCTCCGGCCGCTCGGCGGCGCCTTTGGTGCGCGAACTCGGCTGGCTCGGCCAGCGGGTGCAGGCTTTGGCCGAGGGGCAGGAGCGGCTGGCGGGCGGCCTCCATCACGTCAGCGAGGCGCAGGCGATGAGCCAGACCGCCATGCTTCAGGTGATGGAGCAGCGGCTGGCCGAGGTGCAGCGCCAGATGGGCGAAAGCCTGCACGGGTCATCGACCCGCACCGCCCGCTCCCTGGGCGAGTTGCAGCAGCGGCTGGAAACCATCGACAAGGCGCAGGCCAATATCGAGAAACTGTCGGGCAATGTGCTGTCCTTGCAGGACATCCTCTCGAACAAGCAGACACGCGGGGCCTTCGGCGAGATCCAGTTGCACGACATCGTGCTGAAGGCGCTGCCCTCGGACAGCTATACGATGCAGGCCACGCTTTCGAACGGGCGGCGGGCGGATTGCCTGATCCATCTGCCCAATCCGCCCGGCCCCATCGTCATCGACTCGAAATTCCCGCTGGAGGCCTATGAGGCGCTGCGCCGGGCCGAGACGCAGCCCGATCTGGATCTGGCGGCGCGCCTGCTGCGGCAGGCGGTGCGGGCGCATATCAAGGCCATCGCCGAGCGTTATATCCTCGAAGGCGAGACGGCGGACGGCGCCTTGATGTTCCTGCCCTCCGAGGCGGTCTATGCCGAATTGCACGCCAATTTCCCCGACCTGATCCGCGAGGGTTTCGCGGCGCGGGTCTGGATCGTCTCGCCCACCACCTGCATGGCGACGCTGAACACGATGCGGGCGGTGCTGAAGGATGCGCGGATGCGCGAGCAGGCCGGGGCGATCCGCAAGGAACTGGCGCTGCTCTATCAGGATGTGACGCGGCTGGGCGACCGGGTGGCCAATCTCGACCGGCATTTCGGGCAGGCGGCGAAGGACATCGAGGAGATCCGCATCAGCAGCGAGAAGGCCGGGCGCCGGGCGCGGCGGCTCGACAATTTCGATTTCGAGGAACTGGCGCCGGAGAGCCATGCGATGATCGGCGGGACGGAATAGGGCAGGGGGCCTTCCCTTGGGCAGCCGTTGGACGCACCGGTGTTTCGAGGCGGATCGGCAGTCATCACGCAACGCCCGGCCTGTCGGGGGAAGGTTATCCCTTCCGCTCCCTGCATTCCGCATAATGGGAGGACCGCGGACGGGTGCCGCTCCGCCTGCGGTCGTCGCATCGCCTGTCACGCCAGCGTCATCGGAACGCTCGCCCGGCGATGCTGCGCATCCTGCGCCGGGCATGAGCACCGGGTTTTGCTATCGGGCGACAGACGCCGCTCGCCGCTGTGGCGAATGCCGAACAGCCCCGCTCAGGCCGCCGCCGGGGCGCGGTTCTCGGTCAGGATCGCGTAGAGCTTCGCCGGATCGGTATTGGCGCGCAGCTTGGCGCAGATGCCGCTGTCGCGCATGGTGCGGCTGACCAGCGCCAGCGCCTTCAGGTGATCGACGCCCGAATCCTTCGGCGCGAACAGGCCGAACACCAGATCGACCGGCTGGCGGTCCACGCTGTCGTAATCCAGCGGCTTTTCCAGCCGCAGGAAGACGCCGATGATCCCGCTCAGCTCTTCCAGCCGGGCATGCGGCAGCGCGATGCCATGGCCCACGCCGGTGGGGCCGAGGCTCTCGCGCTCTTGCAGGCCGTCGATGGCGACGGAGGCGTTCAGCTTGTAGGTCTGCGCCGCCATCTCGCCGATTTCCTGGAACAGCCGCTTCTTGCTGGTAAGCTGGCTGACGACCCTGACGGCCTGCGGATTGAGAAGTTTCGAGATGTCCATCAGGATCGCCGTCCATCCAGCGCCCGCCGGCGCGTCACTTGCTGTTGCGCGGGTCGATCCAGCCGATATTGCCGTCCTCACGGCGATACACGACGTTCACGCCCCCATGTCCCTCATTGCGGAACACGAGCATCTTCTGCCCCGCCAGCTCCATCTGCATCACGGCCTCGCCGACGGTGATCGAAGGGATCTTCGTCTCCATCTCGGCAATGACGACAGGTTGAAGCGGCGTGGTATCGGAATCCTCGGGCCCCTCGGTCGGGGCGAGGATATAGGAGGAACCGCCGTCGAATTCAACAGGGGCCGTACGGTCGCGGTGATGGTCGCGCAACCGGCGTTTGTAGCGGCGGAGCTGCTTGTCCAGCCGCTCGCGGCAGGCCTCGAAAGCGGCGTAGATTTCCGCGGCATTGCCTTTCGCCGCCGCGTTCAGCCCGGTGGAGAGATGGATGGTCGCCTCGCAGACATATTCATGCGCAGCCCTGGAAAACACGATGATGGCCTCGGTCGGGCGTTGGGCGTATTTCTCCACCACCTCGCCCAGTTCGGCCTTCACATGGGTCTGAAGCGCCTCACCGATGTCGATCTGTTTCCCACTGATCTGGTAACGCATGGCTTCTCCTTCACGATGACGGC
>JBDHSR010000060.1:0-12174 GCA_039808305.1 Gemmobacter sp.
CGAGGCCGGCGCCGCCCGCCACCTCGTCCTTCACGGCCTCGGCGCGGGCGGCCAGCGCCTCGCGCAGCGCGTCGCGGCGCCAGCTTTCGGTCACCGCCTCGCGCGCCTCCTCGAAGGGGATCGGGGTGGCGGGCACGATCTCGTCGAGCCGCAGCACGACCACGCCGCCATCGTCGATCTGCACCGCCTCGGGGAAATCGCCCTCCTGCACCTGGGCCGCGGCCTCGCGGAAGGCGGGGTAGCCGGCGATGTCGTCATCGGAGGCGGCGGTGAAGTCGATCCGGCCGAGCTCCATCCCCTGTTCCTTCGCCAGATCCTCCACCGAGGCGCCGCCCGCCAGCGCGTCGTCGATGGCCTCGATCCGGTCGGCGATGGCGCGCCGCGCGGCGTCCTGCTGGTATTCCACCGCGAGCGCCGGTTTCGCCTCCTCGAACGGGGTCTCCTGCGCCGCGAGAACGGCGTTCACCCGGTAGAGCGCCGGGCCGAGATCGGAGGGCAGCGGGCCCGCCACGCCCGGCTCGGCCAGCGCGAAGACCGCGTCGCCCGCCGCGCCGAGCTCGGCGCGCGACACGTCGCCCAGGTCGATGTCCAGCAGCTTCAGGCCGCGCTCGGCCACGATCGCCTCGAAGGTCTCGCCGGCGTCGATGCGGGCCCTGGCCGCCTCGGCCTCCGTCTCGGTGCCGAAGACCAGCCGTTCGACCAGCCGCCGCTCGGGCTTCCGGAATTCCTCGTGGCGCGAGTCGTAAAGCTCGCGCAGCTTCGCCTCGTCGGGCTCCATCGTCGCGGCGAGTTTCTCGGGCAGCAGCGCGGCATAGGTGATCCGCTTGGCCTCGGGCCGGGTGAAGGCGGCGATATTGGCCTCGTGATGGGACTTCAGCTCGTCGTCGGCGGGCGCGGGCAGCGGCTGCGGCAGATCGGCCTCGGCCAGCCGCAGCAGGGTGAAGCCCCGCCGCTCGGAGATGAAGGCGAAGAGCCGCTCGGTGATCTCGGCCGGGGCGGCGAAGCCGCCGGCCACCGCGCCTTGCAGCAGCGACCGCGCCAGCTCGTCGCGCAACTGCGCCTCGAACTCGGTATCGGTCAGGTTGTTGCGGCCGAGCGTGCTGCGATAGGCGGCGGCGTCGAAACTGCCCGAGGGGCCGCGGAAGGCCGGCATCGCGGCGATCTCCTGCGCGACGCGGGCATCGCCCACCGAAAGGCCGATCCGGTCGTCGGCGTCGTCCAGCGCGGCGGCGGTCACCATCTGGCGGCGCACCTTGGCATCGACCCCGAGGCTCAGCGCCTCCTGCACCCCGATCTGCCCGGTGCCGAGCAGCGCCGCCAGCGCGCCGATCTCGGCCTGGAGCGCGCGGGCGTAATCGTTCACCCCGATCTCGCGGCCGCCGACGCTGCCGATGCTCTGCACGCCGCCGCCGAAATTCTGCACGCCGAAGCCGCCGAGGCCGGTGATCACCATGGCCAGCAACAGCCAGACCAGGACCGAGCTTCCCTTGCGCTTGCGTTTCGGGCTGTCGGTTTCGCTTTTCGGGGACATGGGCACGCCTGTCTTGCTGCAATCGGCACGGTTCTATGCGCTCGGCCCCCGCGCGGCAAGGGCCGGCGCGGGCTCAGCCCCGGAAGCGGGCGAGGCGGCGGAACATCTCGGCGATGCCGCCCGCATCGACATTGGCGAAGGCGATGCGGAACTGCCGCGCGCCCTCGGGATGGCTTTCGGGCTGGAACATGGTGCCGGGCAGCATCAGCAGCGCCTCCTCGCGCACCAGCCGCTTCGCGAGCTCGGGCGAGGGCGCGGCGAAGGGATGCTCCACATAGGCGAAATAGGCGCCGCAGCCGAGCAGCCGCCAGCCCTCCAGCGCGCCGAAGCCGCCGGTCATCGCGGCGCGGCGGGCGAGGATCTCGGCCCGCTCGCCGGCCACCCATTGCGCGAGATTGCGCATCCCCCAGAGCGCGCCGATCTGGCCGAGCTGCGAGGGGCAGATGGCCACGGTGTCGAGGAACTTCTCCACCTCCGCCAGCCGCGCCCCGGCGGCGACGATGGCGCCGACACGGTGCCCGGTCAGCCGATAGGCCTTGGAGAAGGAATAAAGCTGGATCAGCACATCCGCCCAGTCCGGGTCGGCGAAAAGATCATGGGGCCGGCCGGTGCGGCTGTCGAAATCGCGATAGGTCTCGTCGATCACAAGGGCGAGGCCGCGCGCCCGGCACAGATCGCGGAAGGCGGCGACCAGCGCCGCCGGATATTCCACCCCGCCCGGATTGTTGGGCGAGACCAGCACGATGGCCCGCGTGCGCGGCCCGATCAGCGCCGCCGCCCGCTCCGGATCGGGCAAGAGCTCCGCCCCGGTCGCCAGCGGCACGGTGACGACGCCCTGCATGTCGAGCCACATCCTGTGGTTGAAATACCACGGTGTCGGCAGGATCACCTCGTCGCCCGGCCCGGCCAAAGTCGCCATGACGGCGCAGAAGGCCTGGTTGCAGCCCTGGGTGATGGCGACCTGCCCGGACCCGATCGCCCCGCCATAGGCGGCGGACCATTGCGCCGCCACCTCGGCCCGCAACGCCTCCATCCCCAGCACCGGACCGTAGAGATGCGCCTGCGGATCATCCAGCGCGGCCTCGGCCACCGCCTGCCGGAGCCCGAGCGGCGGGCTTTCCACCGGCGCGGCCTGGCTCACATTGATCAGCGGCTTTCCTTCCGTGAAGGCCACCCCGTCGAGCCAGCGCCGCGCCTCCATCACCGGCGGCGGAAAGGTGGAGGCCATGGCGGGGTTGAGCGGCAGGGTCATGGGCGCCTCATTGGCTGGAGCGATGCGGGATGGCGGCGGAAGAGGGGGGCTTTCCGCCCCCCACGGCCCTTCGGGCCTCCCCCCGAGGATATTTGGAGACAGAAAATGAGCAAGGGCGCGCCTCTGTCCATTTTCTGTCCGGAAATATCCTCAGGGGGTGAATTGCCGCAGGCAAGAGGGGGCGCGAGCGCCCCCTTTCTTCAGGCGATCTCCGCCAGCCGGGCGAGGGCGGAGCGGATCCTGTCGGCCTCCTCGCCGCGCGCCTCGAGATTGGCGCGGGCCTCGTCCACCACCTCCTCCTTGGCGGAGGCGATGAATTTCGGGTTGTCGAGGCGGGCGCGCAGGCCGGCGATCTCCTTGTCGAGCTTCTCCAGCGCCTTGGCGAGCCGGGCCTTCTCGGCGGCGATGTCGATGATGCCGTCGAGCGGCAGCGCGAAGCTCGCGCCCTCGGCGGCGATGGAGAGCGCGCCTTTCGGGGCGGCGGCGGCCTCGGTCAGCGTCTCGATCCGGGCGAGGCGGCGGATCAGGGCGGCGTTGCGGTCCCAGGCGGCGCGGGCCTCGGGGGAGAGCGAGAGCGCCAGCATGTCGAGCTTGAGGCCGACCGGCACGTGCATCTGGGTGCGGGCCGAGCGGATCTCGTCGATCAGGCTGGTGACCCAGCCCATCTCGCGCTCCGCCGCCGGGTCCACTAGGTCGAGGCCGTAGACCGGCCAGTCGGTATGGACCAGCAGTTTCGCGCGTTTGCCGGTGGTGGCCCAGAGTTCCTCGGTGACGAAGGGCATGATCGGGTGCAGCAGGATCATGCACTGGTCGAGCACCCAGGCCATGGTGGCGCGGGTCTCCGCCGCCGTCTCGCCGTCGAACAGCGGCTTGGCGAATTCGACATACCAGTCGCAGACCTTGCCCCAGACGAAGCCGTAAAGCGCCTGCGCCGCCTGGTCGAAGCGGAAGCCCTCCAGCGCCGCGTCCACCTCGGCCAGCGCCTTCGCCGTCTCGCCGATGATCCAGCGGTTGGCGGTCGCGGTCGCCACGGGTGGCGCGGCTTGCGTCGCGTGCCCCTCCCAGACCCCGTTCATCTCGGCGAAGCGGCAGGCGTTCCACAGCTTGGTGCCGAAATTGCGATAGCCCGCGATCCGCTCCTTGCTGAGCTTCAGGTCGCGCCCCATCGCCGCCATGGCGGTGAGGGTGAAGCGCACCGCGTCGGCGCCGAACTCGTCGATCAGGTCGAGCGGGTCGAGCACGTTGCCCAGCGATTTCGACATTTTCTTGCCCTTCTCGTCGCGGACGAGGGCATGGACATAGACGGTCGAGAACGGCTTCTGCCCCACCACGGCGAGCTGCATCATCATCATCCGGGCCACCCAGAAGAAGATGATGTCGAAGCCGGTGACCAGAACCGAGGTCGGGAAATAGCGCTTCAGTTCCGGCGTGTCCTCCGGCCAGCCCAGCGTCCCGATCGGCCAGAGACCGGAGGAGAACCAGGTGTCGAGCACGTCCGGGTCGCGCCAGACCGGATAGACCAGATGCGTCGGGTCCTGCGTCAGGTTGTAATCGGCGAGCGCGCGGGCCAGCGCCTCGACCGCGGCATGACGGTCGGCCACCTCGACGATGCGGGCATGGTTGAGCGGCATCGGCAGCGGCGCCAGATCGTCCATGAACCGCTCGGCCACGCCGTCGAAATCGGTGGCGCAATGCCAGACCGGCTCGGCATGGTTGAAGGCGCCGTCGGCGAGCAGGGCGAAGATCTCGGTCTCGTCCAGCGCGTCGTCGCCCTCGTCGTCGCGGAAGCCCGCCGGCCAGATGTCGAGCCCGTACCAGACCGGGATCTGATGGCCCCACCAGAGCTGGCGCGAGATGCACCAGGGCTCGATATTCTCCAGCCAGTGGAAATAGACCTTGGCGTCGCGCTCGGGCAGGATCACGGTGTCGCCGTTCTTCACCGCGTCGATGGCGGGGCCGACGATCTTCGCGGTGTCGACGAACCACTGGTCGGTCAGCAGCGGCTCGATGGCGACCTTGGAGCGGTCGCCATGCGGCACCGGATGACGCTCGGGGTCGATGCCGTCGAGCCAGCCCTGCTCTTCGGCCAGCCGCAGGATCTCTTTCCGCGCCGCGTAGCGGTCGAGGCCATGCAGCGCCATGCATTCGGCCGAAGGCGCCGCACCTTCGAGGAAATCGGCATTGCCCTCCAGCGTGATCGCCGCCTTGCCGTCCATCACATTGACCACGGCGAGGCCGGTGCGCGCACCCACCGCCCAGTCGTTGAAATCATGCGCCGGGGTGATCTTCACAGCGCCTGTGCCCTTGGCCGGATCGGCATAGTCGTCGGCCACGATGGGGATGCGGCGGCCGACCAGCGGCAGGATCACCTCCTTGCCGACCAGATGCGCGTAGCGCGTATCCGAAGGGTGCACCGCGATGCCGGTATCGCCCAGCATGGTCTCCGGCCGGGTGGTGGCGACCACCAGATAGTCGCGGCTCTCCCAGGCGGTGGGCCTGCCCTCGGCGTCGAACTCCACCGGATGTTGGTAGCTCAGCCCGTCGGCCAGCCGGTAGCGCAGCCGGTGCATCGCGCCATTGACCTCGACCTGCTCCACCTCCAGATCCGAGATCGCGGTCTCGAAATGCGGGTCCCAGTTCACCAGCCGCTTGCCGCGATAGATCAGCCCCTTGTGATAGAGCTCGACGAAGACCTTGATCACCGCCGCCGGGAAATTGCCCGACATGGTGAAGGCCTCGCGGTCCCAGTCGCAGGTGGCGCCGAGGCGCTTCAACTGGTTGATGATGGTGCCGCCGGATTGCGCCTTCCACTCCCAGACCTTTTCGAGGAAGGCCTCGCGCCCCATCTCGCGGCGCGAGGGGGCCTGCGCCTTCGCCAGTTCCCGCTCCACCACCATCTGCGTGGCGATGCCGGCATGGTCGGTGCCGGGCTGCCAGAGCGTGTCGAAGCCGCGCATCCGGTGCCAGCGGATCAGGATGTCCTGCAACGTGTTGTTGAAGGCGTGGCCCATATGCAGGCTGCCGGTCACGTTGGGCGGCGGGATCATGATCGAGAACGCCTCGGCGCCGGGCCGGGCATTGGCGCCCGCCCGGCCGACCTTGCCGTCGATCCACTGTTTCGAGATCCGCGCTTCCGCCTCGGCGGCGTTGAAGGTCTTTTCCATCGGCATCGGCTTTCCCCGCATTCTCTTGGTCCGAGGGTTTAGCCAAAGCCGGGGCGAAGGAAAAGCCTTCGCCCCTTCAACCTGATCCAAATACCCCGAATCCGCGCCCGCCGCCGGCGGACCGAGGGGGCGCGAGGCCCCGCTCCGCCCGGGGCGATCCATATCGCGGGGAAGCCGCCGCCTCTTGCCGGGCTCCCGCCGCGCGGGGCCGGGCCCTTGCCGATCCGCTCGCCCTCAGCGCCCCCGCCAGATCCAGCCGCCGCCGAGGATGCGCGAGCCTTCCGGGGCGTAGAACACGCAGGCCTGGCCCGCGCTGACGCCATCCTCGGGGTTCAGCAGTTCCACCTCCGCCTCGGTCGCCGAAAGCGGGCGGATCACCGCCGGGCGCGGCGGCCGGGTGGAGCGGACCTTGACGTTGACATGCCATTCGGCCGCGCTGTCGAAGGGCGCGTCGCCCAGCCAGTTCACCTCGCGCACCGGGATGGTGCGGGTCGAAAGCGCCTCTTTCGGGCCGACCACCACGCGGCGCAGATCGGGGTCGAGCCGCACCACATAGACCGGCTCGCCCAAGCCCCCGATGCCGAGGCCCTTGCGCTGGCCGATCGTGTAATGGATCACGCCGCGATGCGCGCCCAGAACGCGCCCCTCCAGATCGACGATCTCGCCCGGCTCCGCCGCGCCGGGGCGCAGCTTCTCGATCACCGCCGCGTAATTGCCGTCGGGGACGAAGCAGATGTCCTGACTGTCGGGCTTGTCCGCCACCGGCAGCCCGTATTTCGCAGCGAGCGCCCGTGTTTCCGCCTTCGACACCAGATGGCCGAGCGGAAAGCGCAGGTAATCGAGCTGCTCCGGCGTGGTCGAGAACAGGAAATAGCTCTGGTCGCGGTTCGGATCGGCGGCGCAATGCAGCTCCGCCCCCGTGGCGCCCATCTTGCGCTGGATGTAATGCCCGGTCGCCATGCAGTCGGCGTCGAGCTCCTTCGCGGTGGCCAGCAGGTCCTTGAACTTCACCCGCTCGTTGCAGCGGATGCAGGGCACCGGCGTCGCGCCCGCCAGATAGGCGTCGGCGAATTCCTCGATCACCGCCTCGCGGAAGGTGTTCTCGTAATCCAGCACATAATGCGGAAAGCCCATCGTCTCGGCCACCCGCCGCGCGTCGTGGATGTCGCGGCCGGCGCAGCAGGCGCCCTTCTTGGCCAGCGCCGCGCCATGGTCGTAAAGCTGGAGCGTCACCCCCACCACGTCATAGCCCTGTTCCTTCAGGACGGCGGCCACGACGGAACTGTCGACGCCGCCCGACATGGCGACGACGACGCGCGTCTCGGAAGGGGCCTTGGGCAGGCCGAGGGAATTGAGCGGATGATCGAGCATGGGGATACCGGGGCTTTTGCCGCGCAATATAGGAAAATGCTGCGCAGTCTCAAGC
Source organism: Gemmobacter sp. (assembly GCA_039808305.1). GTDB lineage: Bacteria > Pseudomonadota > Alphaproteobacteria > Rhodobacterales > Rhodobacteraceae > Gemmobacter. The sequence continues at coordinate 7,374 of JBDHSR010000060.1, forward strand.
GGCGGTTTCACCAAGGCTTAAGCCTGTTCTTCCAGACTTCCGGCAATGGAAGAGGGGAAAGCCATGTATCTCAAACGTGTCGACGGGCCGCGCCAGGTCACCCTGCCGGATGGATCCGTGCTCACCCGTGCCGATCTGCCGCCGCCCGACACGACGCGCTGGGTGGCCTCGCGCAAGGCGGTGGTGGTGAAGGCGGTGGTCCACGGCCTGATTCCGCTGGCCGAGGCGCTGGAGCGCTATGCCCTGTCGGAGGAGGAGTTCGCGCTCTGGCGCGCGGCGGTGGAACGGCATGGGGAAAAGGCGTTGAAGGTCACTTCTATACAGAAATACAGACAACTTTAGATTGTTTTCTGCGTCTGCCATGTCACAGTAACCGCTAGTTAACCATTGCCCCGCAGTATCGTTAATGTGACTGGCGCTGGAGCGGAGAAGACACGATGCGCATTCTGCTGGTGGAGGATGACCCCACGACCTCGCGCAGCATCGAACTGATGCTGACCCACGCGAATCTGAACGTCTATTGCACCGATCTGGGCGAGGACGGCATCGACCTGGCGAAGCTCTACGATTACGACCTGATCCTGCTCGACCTCAACCTGCCGGACATGAGCGGGCACGAGGTGCTGCGGCAGTTGCGGCTGGCGCGGGTGGATACGCCGATCCTGATCCTGTCGGGGGCCGACGATACCGAGAACAAGCTGAAGGGGTTCGGCTTCGGCGCCGACGATTACATGACCAAGCCGTTCCACCGCGAGGAGCTGGTGGCGCGCATCCACGCCATCATCCGCCGCTCCAAGGGCCATGCGCAATCGGTGATCCGCACCGGCCGGGTCTGCGTCAATCTCGACGCCAAGACGGTGGAGGTGGAGGGCAAGACGGTCCACCTGACCGGCAAGGAGTATCAGATGCTGGAGCTGCTCAGCCTGCGCAAGGGCACCACGCTGACCAAGGAGATGTTCCTCAACCATCTCTATGGCGGCATGGACGAGCCGGAGCTGAAGATCATCGACGTCTTCATCTGCAAGCTGCGCAAGAAGCTGGCCGAGGCGACCGGCGGGCAGAACCATATCGAGACGGTCTGGGGCCGGGGCTATGTGCTGCGCGATCCGCTGCCGGGCGAGTCGGCGCGGCTGGCGCTCGGGGCGTGACGGGTTTACCTCGGCGCGGCGCTCTCCTACATCTGGCGCAAACCGGGGGAGAGCCGCATGACCGAGGCGAAGCAAGTCGGGGCCTTGACCGAGGCCGAGGCGCGGGACGAACTCGCGCGGCTGGCGGCCGAGATCAGCCGGGCGGACGAGGCCTATCACCGGCTGGACGCGCCGGAGATCAGCGACGCCGATTACGACGCGCTGAAGCGGCGCAACGCGGCGATCGAGGCCCGCTTCCCGGCGCTGAAACGCCCCGACAGCCCGAGCGAACAGGTGGGCGGGGGCCTCGCCGAGGGCTTCGGCAAGGTGCGCCACGCGCAGCGGATGCTGAGCCTCGAAAACGCCTTCGAGGATACGGACATCGCCGAGTTCGAGACGCGGGTGCGCAACTATCTCGGCCATGACGGCCCGCTCGCCTTCACGGCGGAGCCGAAGATCGACGGCCTCTCGCTCTCGCTGCGCTACGAGGGCGGCGCGCTGGTGCAGGCGGCGACGCGCGGCGATGGCGAGACCGGCGAGAATGTCACCGCCAATGCCCGCACCATCGCCGACATCCCGCAACACCTGATCGGCGCGCCCGACCTGCTGGAGGTGCGCGGCGAGGTCTATATGAGCCATGCCGATTTCGCCGCGCTGAACGCCCGCCAGCAGGAGGCGGAGGAGAAGACCTTCGCCAATCCGCGCAACGCCGCCGCCGGATCGCTGCGCCAGCTCGACGCGCGCGTCACCGCCGCCCGGCCGCTGCGCTTCTTCGCCTATGGCTGGGGCGTGCTGTCCGAGCCGCTGGCGGATACCCAGTTCGCGTCCATCGAGCGGCTGGCCAGGCTCGGCTTCCAGACCAATCCGCTGACCCGGCTCTGCCTCGCGGCGGAGGAGATGCTGGCGCAATATCGCCGGATCGAGGCGCAGCGCGCGACGCTGGGCTATGACATCGACGGCGTGGTCTACAAGGTGAACGACCTCGGGCTGCAACGGCGCCTCGGCTTCCGCGCCGCCACCCCGCGCTGGGCCATCGCGCATAAATTCCCGGCGGAACTGGCCTGGACCCGGCTGGAGGCCATCGACATCCAGGTCGGCCGCACCGGCGCGCTGAGCCCGGTGGCGCGGCTGACCCCGGTGACGGTGGGCGGCGTCGTGGTGTCGAACGCCACGCTGCACAACGAGGATTACATCGCGGGCCGCGATTCGGCGGGGGCGCCGATCCGCGACGGCAAGGACATCCGCGTCGGCGACTGGGTGCAGGTCTATCGCGCCGGCGACGTGATTCCCAAGGTGGCGGATGTCGATCTGGCGCAGCGGCCCGCCGATGCCGCGCCCTATGTCTTCCCCGAGATCTGCCCGCAATGCGGCAGCCCCGCCATCCGCGAGCCCGGCGATTCGATACGCCGCTGCACCGGCGGGCTGGTCTGCCCGGCGCAGGCCATCGAGAAGCTGAAGCATTTCGTCAGCCGCGGCGCCTTCGACATCGAGGGGCTGGGGGCGAAGCAGATCGAGATGTTCTTCGCCGACGACCTGCTGCCGATCCGCGATCCGGCCGGGATCTTCACGCTGGCGGCGCGCGACGCGGCCAACCTGGCGAAGCTCGCCAATCGTGACGGTTTCGGCAAGCGCAGCGCCGAGAAGCTCTTCGCCGCCATCGACGAGCGGCGGGTGATCGCGCTGGAACGGCTGCTCTTCGCGCTCGGCATCCGCCATCTGGGCGAGGTGGCGGCGAAGGATCTGGCGCGGCATTATGGGGCGTGGCCCGCGCTGATCGGCGCGGTCGATGCGGCGCATCCGGCGGCGCTCGCCCATCTCGCCGGCGACGAGGCCGAGGCGGCGGAGCGGGCGGCGGCGCAGGCCGAGGGGCGGCGGGCCGAGGTGTCGAAGGCCCGCGCCCGGATCTGGGAGAGCCTTGCCCCGCCGCCCGAATCCCGCGCGGCCTGGGAGGAGTTGCTGGCCATCGAGGGCGTCGTCGCGGTGCTCGCCGTCTCGCTGGTCACCACGCTGGCGCAAGGCGGGCATGAGCGGGCGGCGGTGGACGCTCTGGTCGCGCAGCTCCGCGAGATCACCGCGCCGGAACGGCGGGCGACGGAAAGCCCGGTCGCCGGCATGACGCTGGTCTTCACCGGCACGCTGGAGAAGATGACGCGGGCCGAGGCCAAGGCGCGGGCCGAGGCGCTGGGGGCCAAGGTGGCGGGCTCGGTCAGCGCGAAAACCGATCTGGTGATCGCCGGCCCCGGCGCGGGCTCCAAGGCCAAGCAGGCCGAGGCGCTGGGGGTGCGGATCATCGACGAGGATGCCTGGATCGAACTGTCGGGCGGGGCGGGATGAGCCGCCCGCCCGAGCTCTTTCCGCTGTTCGCCGCGCTGGAGACGCTGGAGGGCGTCGGCCCCAAGACGGCGAAATCCATGGCGGCGCTGGGGGTGGAGCGGCCGAAGGATCTGCTGTTCCTCCTGCCGCATTCCGGGGTGGACCGCGCCCGCCGCGCCTCGATCCGCGATGTGGCGCCGCCTTGCGTGGCGACGGTCGAGGTGACGGTGGGCGGCCATTTCCCGCCGCGCAGCAAGGGCCGGCCCTACCGCGTTTCGGTCTGCGACGCGGCGCAGGAATTCCAGCTCGTGTTCTTCCATGCGCGCGGCGACTACCTCACCCGGCTGCTGCCGGTCGGCGCGCGCCGGCTGGTCTCCGGCAAGGTGGAGCTGTTCGACGGCATCGCGCAGATGGTGCATCCCGACCATGTGCTGCCGCCCGAGGAGGCCGCCGAGCTGCCTCTGTTCGAGCCGGTCTATCCGCTGGCCGCCGGGGTGACGCAGAAGGGCCTCGCGCGGGCCGTGCAATCGGCGCTGGAGCGCGCGCCGGATCTGCCGGAATGGATCGACGGGCCGCTGAAGCAGCGCGAGGGCTGGCCCGGCTGGATCGAGGCGGTGCGGGCGGTGCATGACCCGGCAAGCGCCGCCGATCTGGCGCCGAGCGCGCTGGCGCGGCAGCGGCTGGCCTATGACGAGTTCTTCGCCCATCAGGTGACGCTGGCGCTTGCCCGGGGTCAGGCGCGGCGCGGCAAGGGGCAGGCGACGCGCGGCACCGGCGCCTTGCAGGAGAAGGTGCTGGCGGGCCTGCCCTATGCGCCGACCGGCGCGCAGCGCCGCGCGCTGGCCGAGATCGCGGGCGACATGGCCTCCGGCCTGCGGATGAACCGGCTGCTGCAGGGCGATGTCGGGGCCGGCAAGACGCTGGTCGCCTTCCTCGCGCTGCTGATCGCGGTCGAGGCGGGCGGGCAGGGGGTGATGATGGCCCCGACCGAGATCCTCGCCCGGCAACATCTGGAAGGGTTGCAGCCCTTGGCCGCGTCGGCGGGGGTGCGGCTGGAGATCCTGACCGGGCGCGACAAGGGGGCGGAGCGGGCGGCGAAGCTCGCGGCGCTCGCCTCGGGCGAGATCGCGGTGCTGGTCGGCACCCATGCGGTGTTCCAGAAGGACGTGACCTTCCGCGACCTGCGCCTCGCCATCGTCGACGAGCAGCACCGTTTCGGCGTGGCGCAGCGGATGGAGCTCGGCGCCAAGGGGGCGGCGGCGGATGTGCTGGTGATGACCGCGACGCCGATCCCGCGCAGTCTCGCGCTGGCGAGCTATGGCGACATGGATGTCTCGGTGCTCGACGAGAAGCCGCCGGGG
>JBDHSR010000061.1:0-12124 GCA_039808305.1 Gemmobacter sp.
ACCGCGCCCGGATTGAGGATGCCCAGCGGATCGAGCGCATCCTTCACCGCCCGCATCGCCACCAGTTTCACCGGATCGCCATAGCGGCGCAGATCGGCCACCTTCAACCGCCCGATGCCGTGCTCGGCGCTGACCGAGCCGCCATGCGCGTGAACGAGGTCATGCACGCAGGTCTGCACCGCCGCGACCTGCCCGGCGTGATCGGCCCGCTTGCCGCCCGGTGGCGGAAACACGTTGTAATGCAGGTTGCCGTCGCCCAGATGGCCGAAGCAATTCACCCGGAACGGGCCGAGCGCCGCGACGGCCGGCCCGGCCTCGGCGAGGAAGGCCGGGATTTCCGACAAAGGCAGCGAGATGTCGTGGCTCGACACCGCGCCGATACGGCGGTTCGCCTCGGGGATGCTTTCGCGCAGGGTCCAGAAGGCGGCGCGCTGCGCCTCGGATTGCGCGATGAGGCCGTCGCCCACCAGATCGCCCGCCGCCTCGTAAAGCCCGGCCAGCGCCTCGGCCGGGTCGAGCCCCTCGGGCAGGCCGAGGTCGATCAGCACCAGCCAGTCGGGCGGCACGGGGAAGGGCTGGCGGATCTGCGGCATGGTCTCGGCGAGGAAGTCGAGGCCATGGCGGTGGATCAGCTCGAAAGCGGAAACCATGCCGGGCAGGCGCTGCTGCGCCAGCGCGAGCAGCTCCAGCGCCGCCGCCGGGCCGCCGGGCACGGCGAGCAGCGCCGCCCCCTCCTGCGCCGGGGGCGGGAAAAGCTTCAGGCTGGCGGCGGTGATGACGCCCAAAGTGCCCTCCGAGCCGATCAGCAGATGGCGCAGGTCGTAGCCGGTATTGTCCTTGCGCAGCCGCTTCAGCCCGCCCAGCACCGAACCATCGGCCAGCACCGCCTCCACCCCGAGGCAGAGGTCGCGCGCATTGCCGTAGCGCAGCACATTGACCCCGCCGGCATTGGTGCCGAGCAGCCCGCCCAACCTCGCCGTGCCCTGCGAGGCCAGCGTCAGCGGGAAGATCCGCCCCGCGCCCTCCGCCGCCGCGTGCAGATCGGCGAGGATGCAACCGGCCTCGGCCACCAGCACATTCTCCTGCGGATGGATACCCCGGATCGCCGCCATCCGCTCCAGCGACAGGATCAGCGGCAAGGGCCCCTCCGGCATCACCTGCCCGCCGACAAGGCCGGTGCCGCCGGCGCGCGGCACCACGCCCACCCGCGCATCGGCGCAGGCGCGCAGGATCGTTGCCACATCCGCCGTCGAACGCGGCACCGCCACCGCCGCCCCCTGCCCTGTCCACCGCCCGCGCGGCTCGTCCAGATCGCCGGGGCGCACCTCGCGCAGCAGCGCGGGCGGCAGCGTGGCGAGGAAATCGGCATCGGCGGGGTTCAGCATCGGCGGCCTCTCACGCGGCGACCGGCGCCGCCCTTGTCGAAGAAACGTCCCGGCGCTCAGCCCGCATCGGTGCGGCCGCGCCGGTCGCCGCGCAGATTGGCGTAAAGCACATGGTTGCGCCAGCGCCCGGCGATCTGGAGATAGCTTTGCGCGACGCCTTCGTATTTGAAGCCGGTCTTTTCCAGCACCCCGCGCGAGGCCGCGTTCTCCGGCAGGCAGGCCGCCTCGATCCGGCTGAGGTCGAGCGTGGTGAAGGCGTGATGCACCATGGCGAGGATCGCCTCGCGCATATAGCCGTGCCGGGCGAAGGGCGCGCCGATCCAGTAGCCGAGCGTTCCGGCCTGCACCGGCCCGCGCCGGATATTGTCGAGCGTGATGGCGCCCAGCAATTGCTGGTCGGCGCGCCGGATCAGCACGACGGGCAGCGCCGTGCCCTGCGCCAGCGCGCGCTGCGCCCAGTAGACGCGGTTGGTGAAGGCCTTGCGCGTCAGGTGGTCGGCCGACCAGACCGGCTCCCAGGGCGCAAGGAAGGCGGCGCTGTCCTCGCGCAGCCCCGCCCAGGCACGGTAATCGGCATGGTGCGGCAAGCGCAGCGTCATCCGCTCGGTCTCGATGCGGGGTTTGCGGCGCAGGCCGAACATCAGGCGGCGAGCCTGTCGCGGATCGCCTCCAGCCCCGGCGCGCGGGCGACCGGGCCATAAAGCGCGAGCGCGGCGCGCGCCGCCGCCATCTCGCCGGCATAGCGGCGCACGTCGGAGGTGGTCACCGCGTCGATCTTCGCCACCGCCTCGTCGACATCCGGCACCCGGCCCCAGATCGACAGCAGCCGCGCATTGCGCTCGGCCCGCGAGGACGGGCTTTCGAGGCCCATCAGCAGCCCCGCCTTCAACTGCGCCCGCGCCCGCGCCACCTCGGCCTCGGTCATGTCGTCGGCGGCGCGTTTCAGCTCGTCGAGCGTCAGCGTGGTCAGATCACCGATCTCCTCCTCCGAGGTGCCGGCATAGATGGTGATCGAGCCGGTATCCTCATAGGCGCCCGATTGCGCGAAGATCGAATAGCACAGCCCCCGCTCCTCGCGGATCTTCTGGAACAGGCGCGAGGACATGCCGCCGCCCATCGCGGTGGAATAGACCTGCGCCGTGTAGACATCGGGGTGGCGATAACCCGGCGCCTCGAAGGCCAGCGCGAAATGCACCTGTTCGAGGGCCTTGACCTCGCGCCGCTCGCCGCCGTCGAAACGCGCGAGGTCGAGCACCGGCGCGCCGACCGGCTTCAGCCCGCCGAAGATCGCGGTGGCCTGCGCCACGATGGCGTCATGGTCCACCCCCCCGGCGGCGGCGAGGATCATCTGGTCGGGCCCGTAATGCTCGGCCACGAAGCGCAGCAGGTCGTCGCGGCGGAAGGCGCCGACCCGCTCGGCCGGGCCGAGGATGGTGCGGCCGAAGGGCTGGCCGGGGTAGCTGACCTCCTGCAACCAGTCGAAGATGATGTCGTCGGGCGTATCGAGCGCCTGGCCGATCTCCTGCAGGATGACATGGCGTTCGGTCTCGATCTCCTTCGGGTCGAAGACCGGGTTCAGCACGATGTCGGAAATCACGTCGAGCGCCAGCGCCACGTCGTCCGACAGGACCCGCGCGTAATAGGCCGTCATCTCCTTGGAGGTATAGGCGTTGATATAGCCGCCCACATCCTCGATCTCCTCGGCGATCCGGAGGGGGCTGCGCTTCTCGGTGCCCTTGAAGGCCATATGTTCGAGGAAATGCGCGATGCCGTTCTGCTCGGCCCGCTCGTGCCGCCCGCCGGCGGTGACCCAGATCCCCACCGAGGCCGATTTCAGCCCCGGCATGTTCTCGGTCACGATGCGGAAGCCGTTGGGCAGGGTGGCGATACGCAGGGTCAACGCGCGATCCTTTCGCGGATGAGGGCTTGCAGCGCGGCGAGGTCGTCCGGCATCCGGGTGACGCGCTCGGGGCGCTCGAAGAGGTCGGCCATGCGGGGCGGCAGCGCCGGGCGGATGCCGGTCGCGGCTTCCACCGCATCGGGGAATTTCGCCGGATGCGCGGTGGCGAGGGTGACCATCGGCGCCGGGCCAAGATGCTCCTCGGCCACCTTCACGCCGACGGCGGAATGCGGGCAGAGAAGCTCGCCGGTGGCGGCAAGCGTCGCCTTGATCGTCGCGCGGGTCTCGTCCTCGGAGCAGCGGCCGGAGGCGAAGCTGGCGCGCAGGCTTTGCAGCGCGCCCTGCGAGATGGTGAAGCCGCCGGATTTCAGCTCGGCCATGAGCTGCGCCACCGCCGCGCCGTCGCGGTCATAGGCCTCGAACAGCGCGCGCTCGAAATTCGAGCTGACCTGAATATCCATCGACGGGCTGATCGAGGGCTTCACGCCATCGGTCTCATAGGCGCCGGAGCGCAGGGCGCGGTCCAGAATGTCGTTCTGGTTGGTGGCGATCACCAGTTGCGCGATCGGCAGGCCCATCCGCCTGGCGATATAACCCGCGAAGATGTCGCCGAAATTGCCGGTCGGCACGGTGAAGCTGACGGCGCGATGCGGCGCGCCCAAGGACACGGCCGACGAGAAGTAATAGACCACCTGCGCCAGCACCCGCGCCCAGTTGATGCTGTTCACCCCGGCCAGCCGCACCCCGTCGCGGAAGGCGAAGTCGTTGAACATGTCCTTCAGGCGGGCCTGGCAATCGTCGAAATCGCCGTCCAGCGCCAGCGCGTGGACATTGGCCTCCGACGGCGTGGTCATCTGGCGGCGCTGCACCTCGGACACCCGGCCATGCGGGAAGAGGATGAACACGTCGACATTGGCCAGCCCCCGGAACGCCTCGATGGCGGCCGAGCCGGTATCGCCGGAGGTCGCGCCAACGATGGTGATCCGCTCGCCCGATTTCGCCAAGGCCGCCTGCATCATCTGGCCGATGAGCTGCATGGCGAAATCCTTGAAGGCCAGCGTCGGCCCGTGGAACAGCTCCAGCAGGAAATGGTTCGGGCCGAGCTGCTTGAGCGGCGCGCGCGCGGCATGGCCGAAGCCGGCATAGGCGCGGGCGATCAGGCCGCGGAACTCGGCCTCGGAAAACGTGTCGCCCATGAAGGGAGACATGACGCGGAAGGCGATCTCCTCATAGGGCAGGCCCGCCAGCGCCGCGATCTCGTCAGCCGTGAATTGCGGCACCGAAGCGGGGACATAAAGACCGCCGTCGCGGGCGAGGCCGGTCATCATCGCCTCGCCGAAGGAAAGAACGGGCGCCTGCCCGCGGGTCGAGATATACTGCATCGCCTCGCCTCATGCGTTCCGGCGTCTGATACGCCAGAGATAGGCCCCTGTCATCCCCAACCACGCCACGGCCAGCGAAAACCAGGTGATCGCATAGCCCAGGTGATCGTTGCGGAAGGTGGCGGTGACGGCGCGCGGGGCGATGCCGTCGCCGGTATCGGAGCGCGCGACGATCAGCACCGGCTCCGTCCCCAGCGCCGCCGCCATCGCCGCCACGTCGCGGCCGAACCAGATGTTGCGGCCCATGTCGGGCGGCGGGGTGGAGCTGTTCACATCGTCGGGCAGGTTCAGGTTGCCGGTGACCTCGGCGGCGCGGGGCGGACGCGGCGTTTCTTTCCGCTCTTCGGGGACGAAGCCCCGGTCGATCAGGATGCGGCGGCCGTCGTCGGTCTCATAGGCCGCGATCACCAGGAAACCCGGCCCCTCGCCCTGGACCGAGGTCAGCACATGCGCCTCCGGCCCGAGGAAGCGGCCGCTCACCCGCACCGGAAGGTAGCGGTCGCGCGGGAACTCGATCTCGGCGGCGAGCGGCCCCGCCGGTTCGGCCATCCGCGCCTCGGCCTGCGCGATCAGCCCGGTCTTCCAGTGCAGGCGCTGCACCTGCCAGGTGCCGAGCCCGATCAGGATCGCGGCCCCGATCAGCCCGAACAGCAGCGGCAGGATCATGCGGCGGGTCATCCCGGCCTCCGGTCAAAGGAAAGGCGCGGGCCCAGCGAAGGCCCGCGCCGCGTTCGGTGGACGGCTGGCGCCGTGGCTCAGCCCTGGCCCCAGACATAGATGGCGGCGAAGAGGAACAGCCACACCACGTCGACGAAGTGCCAGTACCAGGCGGCGGCCTCGAAGCCGACATGCTGCTCGGGGGTGAAATGGCCCTTCATCGCCCGGATCAGGCAGACCAGCAGGAAGATGGTGCCGATGACGACGTGGAAGCCGTGGAAGCCGGTCGCCATGAAGAAGTTGGCGCCGTAGATGTTGCCGGCGAAGCCGAAGGCGGCGTGGCTGTATTCGTAGGCTTGCAGGATGGTGAAGAACACGCCCAGGATCACCGCCAGCGCGAGGCCGTTGATCATGTCCTTGCGGTTGTTCTCATGCGCGATGGCATGGTGCGCCCAGGTGCAGGCCGCGCCCGAGCAGAGCAGGATCAGCGTGTTGATCAGCGGCAGGTGCCAGGGATCGAAGGTCTGGATCCCCTCGGGCGGGAACACGCCGTCGACGAGCGGCGACATCGGCCCCATCGGATACATGGCGTGCTTGAAGAAGCTCCAGAACCAGGCGGAGAAGAACATCACCTCGGACATGATGAACATCACCACGCCGTAGCGCAGCCCGATCCGCACCACCGGCGTGTGATCGCCCACCTGCGCCTCGGCCACCACATCGGCCCACCAGCCGAACATCACATAGAGCACCAGAACGAACCCGACGAGGCCCATCCACGGCCCCGACCCATGCATCCACAGCACCGAGCCGAACAGCATGACGAAGGCGCCGATCGCGCCGAGGAAGGGCCAGATCGACGGTGGCAGGATGTGGTAGTCGTGATTCTTGGCGTGGGCCATTTGGGTTCCCTCGTTGTCTTGTCAGTTCACGGCGTCCGCGTCGGGAGCGGCCACCGCCGCCTGCTCCGCCGGAAGCTCGGTTTCATGGAAGGTGTAGGAGAGCGTGATCTCCTTCACGAATTGGCCTTCGGGATCGGTCACGATCTCGGGGTCGACATAGAAGGTCACCGGCATGATGGCGGTCTCGCCCGGCGCCAGCACCTGCTGGGTGAAGCAGAAGCAGTCGATCTTGGCGAAATAGCCGCCCGCCGCGTCGGGGGTGACGTTGTAGCTGGCCGTTCCGGCGACGGTGCGGTCGGTCGGGTTGTGCGCCTCGTAGAAGGCGAGGCCGGTCTCGCCGATCCTGAGCCGCATGGAATGCTGCTGCGGCTTGAAATCCCACGGCATCCCCGCCTCCTTCGAGGCGTCGAAGCGGATCAGCACCGTCCGTTCGAGCACATGGTCGGGCGCCTGTTCCGAGACGGCGACGGTGCCCGCGAAGCCGGTCACCCGGCAGAACCAGTCGTAGAACGGCACCGCCGCGAAACTGAGCGCGCCCATCGTCACCACGATGCCGACGAGCAACCCGGCGGTCTTGCCCGGAGTCATCACTCGCCCTCCCCCTGCGGCACCAGCTCGGGGCGCGCCACATGGTCGTAGCCCTGCATCGGCTCGCCCCGCTTCACCTTCACCACGGTCAGCCCGAAGACCAGCGCGACGAAAACCGCCAGCACGAGGCCGAGGCCGAGGTTGCGGCCGAAACGGCGGCGGTGGATTTCGTGTTCGATATGCAGTGCCATGTCACCAGCCCCCCAGGCCCCAGGGCTTCAGGCTGGCCTCGGCCAGCAACGCCCCGAAATGCAGGAAAAGGTAAAGCAGCGAGAACTTGAACACCGCCTTCTCGGTGGTGTAGCCGTCACCCTCCGCCGCCGCCTCGTCGCGCCGCCAGATCGCCCAGGCGCCCCAGAGGAAGCCGGCGTTCAGCAGCACCGAGACCGCCAGATAGATCGGCCCGCCGATCGAGGTGAAGGCGGTGGCCAGCGCGAAGGGCACCAGCGCGATGGTGTAGACGAGGATATGGTTGCGGGTCACCCGCTTGCCATGGGTCACCGTCAGCATCGGCACCCCGGCCTTCTGGTAATCGCTGTTCATGAAGAGCGCGAGCGACCAGAAATGCGGCGGCGTCCACATGAAGATCAGCAGGAACATCAGGCAGGCCTCGACCGAGATGCTGCCGGTGACGCAGACCCAGCCGATCATCGGCGGGAAAGCCCCCGCCGCGCCGCCGATCACGATGTTCTGCGGCGTCGAGCGCTTCAGCCACATCGAATAGATCACGGCGTAGAAGAAGATGGTGAAGGCCAGAAGCAGCGCGGCCAGCGCATTGGCGGCGAGCCACAGCATCATCACCGACAGGCCCGACAGCGCGATGCCGAGGCCCAGCGCCTCGCCCGGCTGCACCTTGCCGGCGGGGATGGGGCGGGCGCGGGTGCGGCGCATCACCCGGTCGATGTCGGCGTCCCACCACATGTTCAGCGCGCCCGAGGCCCCCGCCCCCAGCGCGATGAACAGCACGCAGATCAGCGCGACGAAGGGGTGCATGCCCTGCGGCGCGACCAGAAGGCCCACCATGGCGGTGAACACCACCAGCGACATCACGCGCGGTTTCAGCAGCGCGACGTAATCGCCGAACCCGGCCTCGCCGGTCTCGGTCAATGCGCCATTTGCGTGGGTATCGCTCATGTCTTCGCTTCGTCCTTCGGTTGGTCCGCGCGGCGGCGCCCCAGGCCCCGCCGCCCGCCTGCCTTGCGCGCGCGCCCCGCGTTAGTCGTTCGCCGCGACCTGCACCGCCGCCGGGGCGGCGATGGCGGAAAGCTGCACGTCGCCGGTCTTGGCCTTTTCCAGCCATTCGGCATATTTCGCCTCGGAGACCACTTTCACGGTGATCGGCATATAGGCGTGGTCCTTGCCGCAAAGCTCCGAGCACTGGCCGAAGAACACGCCCTCGACCTCGGGCTTGAACCAGAGCTGCGCCAGGCGGCCCGGCACCGCGTCCTGCTTCACGCCGAAGGCCGGGATGGTCCAGCTATGGATCACGTCGGCGCCGGTGACCTGCATCACCACGGTCTTGCCGACCGGCAGCACGATGGCGGTATCGGTGGCCAGCAGATAGTCGCTGTCGGCATAGCCGTATTGGGCGAGTTGGTCGCGCTCCAGCTTGAAGCTGTCGAAGGCGACCGGGCTGGCCTCGCCGCCCTCGGGCGTCACGCCGTCCTGCACGTATTCATAGCCCCAATACCACTGGTAGCCGGTCACCTTGATGACGATCTCGCCTTCCGGGATCTCCTGCTGGTTGAACAGCACCGGCAACGAGAAGGCGCCGATGATGATCAGGATCAGGATCGGCACCGCCGTCCAGACCATTTCCAGCGGGGTGTTGTGGGTGAAGGTGGCCGGGTTCGGATTGGCCCGGCGATTGAAGCGGAGGAAGCTGTAGATCAGCAGCGCCGTCACGAAGGCCACGATCACGGTGATGATCACGAGCACGAAATTGTCGAGCCAGTGCAGTTCGCGCGCGATCCCGGTGGCGGCCGGCTGGAAGCCGATGGCACCGTCGACCGGGCGGCCGAGCACCGGCAGATCCTGCGCGAAAACCGGCGCCGCCGCGAGGGTCGCCGCCAAGCCGGAAAGGGTCTTCATGAATCGCATCTGTCTCATCCCGTTCGAAGTGCGGCTTTTCGTCCGCTTCTCGGCCATGCCCGAGGACCGGGCAGAATCCCGTTGTTTCTGCTGATGTTGAAACCATATTAGGCAGACGGCGACAAGCAAAACCGTGTGGCAAAGCGTCGCCGTTTGATCAGGATCAAGGACGCATCATGACCGAAAACGCCTTCCGCCCGTTCGAGATGTCGCTGGATGAGGGCCGGGCGCTGGCCCTGCTGCGACAGGCTGTCGCAGGGGCGGAGGATGGCGAGCTGTTCCTCGAACGCCGCCGCTCGGAGGCGCTGGTGCTGGATGACGGCCGGATCAGGACCGCCTCCTACGACGCCTCCGAAGGCTTCGGGCTGCGCGCGGTGAAGGGCGAGGTGGCGGGCTACGCCCATTCGACCGAGATCTCCGAGGCGGCGCTGAAGCGCGCGGTGGAGACGGCGCGGCTCGCCGTCGGCGATGGCGGCGGCGCGCTGGCCCCCGCCCCGCGCGGCACCAATGCGCGCCTCTATACCGACGCCGACCCGATGCTGGACACGAGTTTCGCCGGCAAGATCGACGTGCTGAAGGAGATCGACGCCTTCACCCGCGGCCTCGACCCGCGGGTGGTGCAGGTCTCGGCCACCATCACCGCCGGCTTGCAGGAGGTGGAGATCCTGCGCCCCGAGGGGCTGCGCTTCGCCGATGTCCGGCCGATGGCGCGGCTGAACATCTCGGTCATCGTGGAACAGGCCGGGCGGCGGGAAAGCGGCGGCCATGGCGGCGGCGGGCGCTACGGGCTGAAGGCGCTGCTGGAGCCCGGCCACTGGCAGGGCGTCGCGCGCGAGGCGCTGCGGGTGGCGCTGGTCAATCTGGAGGCGGAGGCGGCGCCGGCCGGGGTGATGGACATCGTGCTCGGCCCCGGCTGGCCCGGCATCCTGCTGCACGAGGCGATCGGCCACGGGCTGGAGGGCGATTTCAACCGCAAGGGCACCTCGGCCTTCGCCGGGCTGATGGGCCAGCGGATCGCGGCGCCCGGCGTCACCGTGCTGGACGACGGCACGATGCCCGACCGGCGCGGCTCGATCTCGGTCGATGACGAGGGCACGCCCTCGAACCGCACGGTGCTGATCGAGGACGGCGTGCTGGTCGGCTTCATGCAGGACCGCCAGAACGCCCGGCTGATGGGGGTGGAGAGCACCGGCAACGGCCGGCGCGAGAGCTTCGCCCATATCCCGATGCCGCGCATGACCAATACCTACATGCTGGGCGGCGATGCCGATCCGGCGGCGATCCTCGCCGATCTGAAGGACGGCATCTGGGCGGTGGGCTTCGGCGGCGGGCAGGTGGACATCACCAACGGCAAGTTCGTGTTCTCCTGCACCGAGGCTTACCGGGTGAAGAACGGCAAGGTCGGCGCGCCGGTGAAGGGCGCCACGCTGATCGGCGACGGGGCGACGGCGCTGAAGGGCATCCGCGCCATCGGCAACGACATGCGGCTCGATCCCGGCATCGGCAATTGCGGCAAGGCCGGGCAATGGGTGCCGGTGGGCGTGGGCCAGCCGACGCTGATGATCGGCGGGCTGACGGTGGGCGGCTCGGCCAGATGATCCTGCGCGCGCCGGGACTGGCGGGCATCCGGCCGGCGGCGCTTCTGCTCTCGGCGCTGGCGGCCTGCGGGCTGCCGGTGCCCCTGGGCATGGCGCTGGTTTTCGTCATCCCGGCGCTGCCCTCGCCCGCCGATGCCTGGGCGATGATCCTCGGCACGCTGCTGATGTTCTCGCCGGTGCTGAGCTGGATCGGCTTCGCGGTGGCCGCGCCGCTGCAATGGCTGCTGCTGCGGCGCGGCTGGTATGGCTATGGCAGCGCGGCGGCGCTCGGCCTCGGGATCGGCGCGGCGCTCGCCGGCCCGCTGGACACCGAGGCCGCGCTCTGGCTCGGCGCGCCGCTGCTTCTGGCGCAGCGGGCGTTGCTGCCCCGCATCTGAAAGGTCAGAGCACCTTGTCCAGCACGGCCTTCAGCCGCGCCTGCGTGCCCTCCACATCCGCCAGCTTGTCGAGCCCGAAGAGGCCGAGCCGGAAGGTGCGGAACTCCGGCCCCTCGCCCACCTGCAACGGCACGCCCGCCGCGATCTGCATCCCCTCGGCGAGGAATTTCCTGCCGTTCTGGATCTCGGGATCGTCGGTATAGCTCACCACCACGCCCGGCGCGCCGAAGCCCTCGGCCGCGACCGACTGCACGCCGCGCTCGGCCAGCATGGCGCGCACGCCATCGCCCAGCCGCCATTGCGCCGCCTTCAGCGCCTCGAACCCCATGGCCTTGGTCTCGGCCATCGCATCGCGGAAGCCCTTCAGCGCGTCGGTCGGCATGGTGGCGTGATAGGCGTGCCCGCCGCCCTCATAGGCCGCCATGATCGCCCGCCATTTCTTCAGATCCAGCGCGAAGCTGTTGGAGGTCGTGGCCTCCAGCCGCTCCGCCGCGCGGGGCGACAGCATCACCAGCCCGGCCGAGGGCGAGGCCGACCAGCCCTTCTGCGGCGCCGAGATCAGCACATCCACCCCGGTCGCCCGCATGTCGACCCAGACCGCGCCCGAGGCGATGCAATCGAGCACCATCAGCGCGCCGACCTCATGCGCCGCCGCCGCCATGGCGGAAATATAGTCGTCGGGCAGGATCAGGCCGGCCGCCGTCTCCACATGCGGGGCGAAAACGGCGTCGGGGCGGGTCTCGCGGATCTTCGCCACCACCTCCTCGATGGGCGGGGGCGCGAAGGGCGCGCGGGCGCCGTTGCCGCTTTGCCGCGCCATCACCACGGTCGTCTGCGCGGCGAAGCCGCCCATCTCGAAGATCTGCGACCAGCGGAACGAGAAGAAGCCGTTGCGCACGATCAGCGCATGGCCGCCGCTGGCGAATTGCCGCGCCACCGATTCCATCGCATAGCTGCCGCCGCCCGGCACCAGCGCCACCGAAGCGGCGCCATAGACCTCGCGCAGCAGGCCCGAGATGTCGCGCATCACCTGCTGGAACTGCTGCGACATATGGTTGAGCGAGCGGTCGGTGAACACGACCGAGAATTCGAGCAAACCGTCGGGGTCCACATCGGGGCGCAATCCGGGCACGGGAATCTCCTTTGCTTTTGCCGCCAATCTAGCGCGGTTTCCGCCGCTGTCGCCTGCGGTTTCCGACAGGGATTGCCGCGAAATCCTTGAAACTGTTCAACCGAAGGGGCCG
>JBDHSR010000062.1:0-12116 GCA_039808305.1 Gemmobacter sp.
CGCCAGCATCTGCGAGGGGGCGGGGGTGGCGTCGGCCTCGCGCCGGGCGCGATCCGCCGGTGGTCCGGCCGCCGCGCCGTCCTGTCCCGCCGCGCCGCCGGGCTGGACGGGCGTGATGCCCGAAAGCGGTGAAACCTCCATGTCGCATCCTCCGCTCAGAGAACGCCCCCGCCGGACAGTCTGCCATGCGCGGCGCCGGGATGCAGCCGGAAAGTCCGGAAAATGCGAACGATCCCCGGGAGCCGCCGCCCTCCCCGCCGGGAAAGCCCGTCCCGTCATTTTCTGTCGAAAAATATCCTCGGGGGGTGAGCCCCGCAGGGGCGAGGGGGCGCGAGCGCCCCCTTCTTCCGCCCTATACCGTCAGGCTGCGCCGGTAATGTCCGGTCAGGAAGGCTTCGGCCCCGGCGAAATGGCTGTCGTCGTCATGGCCCAGCACGGCGCGGACCTGCGCGTCGAAATCGGCGTAGTGCTGGGTCGTGGCCCAGATCGAGAAGATCAGGTGGCGCGGATCGAGCGGCGGCAGCCGCCCGGCCGCCACCCAGCCGGCGATGATGGCCGCCTTCTCGTCCACCAGCGGCCTCAGCTCTTCGGCGAGGGCCGCCTGCATGCGCGGCGCGCCTTGCAGGATCTCGTTGGCGAAGAGACGGCTCTCGCGCGGCAGGTCGCGGCTCAGCTCCAGCTTGCGCCGGATATAGCCGAGGATCTCCTCCACCGGATCGCCGGCCGGATCGAGCGCGCGCAGCGGGTCGAGCCAGTCCTTCATCAGCCGGGTGATGAGCCGCGCGTGGATCGCCTCCTTCGAGGGGAAATAATAGAGCAGGTTCGGCTTCGACAGCCCCGCGCGCTCGGCGATCTGGTCGAGCGTGGCGCCGCGGAACCCCTGCTGCGAGAACACCTCCAGCGCCGCTTCGAGGATCGCCTCGGTGTTTCTCTGCTGGATCCGGGTCTGCGGCTTGCTGCGGGTCATCGGGTCTTTCGGCGGTGAGGGGGCTTTCCGGCGGAGGCCCGCCCCACTATGCCCGTCCTGCCGCGGCCGCGCCAGAGCCTCCCGCCCGGCCGCCGGAAGGAGGGGCTGGCCGGCAGCGGGGCCGATATGCTGTAATCGGGCGGTCGACGCGGGGGCGCCAGCCTCCGCCGCGTTCCATGCCGGGGAGGGAAAGACCATGACCGAGACGACGCGCCCGCAGGCCACCGGCACCCTGCTGACCGAGACCGAGCGGGTCCGCGTCTGGCGCTATGATTTCGCGCCGGGGGCGGAGACGGGCTGGCATGTGCATGGCCATGACTATGTCATCACCACGCTGACCGATTGCCGGATGCGGCTGGAGCTGCCGGGCGGCGAGCTGCGCGAGGTCTTCGTGCCGATGGGCAGCGCCTATACCCGCCCCGAGGGGACGGAGCACAATGTCGTCAATGGCGGCAGCGCCGCGATGAGCTTCGTCGAGGTGGAGCTGAAGGAAGCGCCCTGAGCGGGGATCGGCGGCGCCCCGCCGCAAGGCGCCCGGTCCGGCGGATGCCGGAGCGCAGGCAGGGCGGCGGGATGTTGCATTTCCGCCCGCGATCCCTATGTCGCGGTCCGGAGCGGCGGAGAGGATCATGGTGCCGATATTGCGTTTCCTGGCCGCGCTTTGCCTGCTGGCCGCGCCCGCGATGGCGGGCGATCTGGTGCAATGCGACACCTCCATCGCTGGCGAGACCCGGCGCTTCGCCTATGACCCCGACAGCGAGGGATTGAAGGGCAGCCTGTCGCTGCGCGAGCGGCTGTTCGGCGCGCGCGGCGCGATCACCTGCCCGGGACTGGTGACGCTGCGGGTGATGACGCCGGAGCTGACCGACGCCGAGCGCGCGCCGTTCTGCCTGCAATGGGACGCGGCGCAGCGCAGCTATATCGGCTACGACCTCGGCGAACGCGACGCCTGGCTGACCTGCCGCAAGCCGCGCCGCAGCTTCTGCGAGCGGGTGAACCGCTCGAAGGAGGCCGCGCTGCGCTGGGCGGGGGTGGCGCAGGACCTCGCCGTGGAGGCCGGAACCGAGACGGTGCTGCATTCCGCCGGGATCGTCGCGGTGAAGGGGCCGGCGGCGGTGCTGGGCGAGAAGCTGGTGACGCTGGGCTCGACGGCCGCGCAGGGCGCGGGCGGCACCGCGGCGCTCGGCGCGGTCGCGGTCACCGCGGTGGCGGTGGGGGGCGCGATCTATGTCTGCTCCGACAGCGGGGCGGAGGCGGCGGCGGTGGAGGCCGCCGAGGTCGCGCGCCCGCGCCGCGGCGAGATCGTACCCGGCGCGGATCTGCCGCCCGGCGAGCCGGTCATCACCACCGCTCCGCTGCCGCCCGGGCCGGGCCGC
The DNA here is from genome assembly GCA_039808305.1 of Gemmobacter sp. Classification (GTDB taxonomy): domain Bacteria; phylum Pseudomonadota; class Alphaproteobacteria; order Rhodobacterales; family Rhodobacteraceae; genus Gemmobacter. Next base: position 2,344 of record JBDHSR010000062.1, read on the forward strand.
TGAGGCCGTCCCGCCCCGGCGGCGCATCCGCTCTGCCGTGTCCCGCATGGCGGTGGCTGCCCCCAATGTCGCGCATAGCCTTTGACAGAAGCCCGGACGAGGCGCAGGATTTCCGCGCGACAGCCCTTTTTCACGAGACATTCAGGAGTATGCCATGGACGTCATTCCCGAGACGCGAGACTGGTCCCCCCTCGTTCGTGCCTTCCGGACCGGCAATCAGGTCGAGCTGACGGTCGATTACCAGACCAATGGCTGGTATGACGACGAACTCGGATATTATCTCTACGATTACGGCCATGTCGAACTGGTCTTCGGCGGGACCGAGGTGATGGCCGATGCCGGCGGCGACGATGACGGCTGGCTGCATGTCGCGACCACCGCGCTGGTGGAGGCGGGCACGCCGCGGCAGGCCAGCGTGCTGTTCCGGCTCGACAATATCGATCCCTTCGGCTGGACCTTCGACATCAGCGTGGCGCTGCTCGACAGCGCGGGCAGCCTGACCGGAGGCGACGGGATCGACATGCTGTTCGGCTCCGACGGCAAGGACACGCTGTCGGGCGGGGCCGGCGCGGACGCGCTGGAGGGCGGCCTCGGCGCCGACCGGCTGGATGGCGGCGCGGGGGCGGACATCATGGCGGGCGGCGCCGGCAACGACCGTTACATCGTCGACGACACCGGCGACCGGGTGGACGAATCCGCCGAAGGCTCGGGCGGGCGCGACCGGGTGGAAAGCTCGATCTCCTTCCTGCTGGGCGGAGAGCTGGTCTCGGGGCGGATCGAGGTGCTGGCCCTGACGGGAAGCGAGGCGATCGACGGCATCGGCAACCGCTTCCACAACCGGCTGATCGGCAATTCCGCCGCCAATCACCTGGAGGGGCGCGGCGGCAAGGATGTGCTGATCGGCGGCGGTGGCAACGACACGCTGAGCGGCGGCGACGGCGCCGATGCCTTCGTGTTCCGCGACGCGCCGGCGGAGGGGACGCTCGACCGCATCCTCGACTTCGACCCGCGCGTGGACATGATCCGGCTGCACCGGGCGGCGATGCCGGAACTCGGCGAGGCGGCGGCGCCGCTGTGGAACAGCTTCGTCGCCAATGCCGAGGGCGCGGCCACCACCGAGGCGACCCGGATCATCTACGAGACCGATACCGGCCTGCTGCGCTACGATGCCGACGGCACCGGCGAGATTGCGGCGGTGGCCTTCGCCCGGCTCAATCCGGGGCTGGCGGTGGGCCTGTCGAATTTCCTGGTGATCTGAGGGCGGCCCGGCGCGGGCGTGCTGCGCGGGGTCAGCCGAGGCCGACCCCGCGCAGCACGATCTGCTTCACGCTGTCGGTCGCGGCGCGCCATTGCGCGTCGCCCAGCGGACGGCCGCCGTTCAGCACCTCGATCTGGTGGCCGAAATCGGCGTAATGCTGGGTGGTGGCCCAGAGCATGTTGAGCAGGTGCTGCGGATCGACCGGCGCCATCCGCCCCTCGTCGATCCAGCGCCGGATCAGCGCGACGCGGCCCGCCGTCCAGTCGCGCAGCGTGGTTTCCAGATAATCCTGGATCACCGGCGCGCCATGCATCACCTCCGAGGCCCAGACCTTCGAGCCGTCGGGGTGGCGGCGCGAGATCTCCATCTTCGCCTCGATATAGGCGCCGATCCCCTCGACCGGGCCGGGCGCGCCGTCCATCGCCTCGGCCGCGTGCAGCCAGATCTCGAAGATGTCGCGCACCACGCGGCGGTAAAGCTCTTCCTTGGTGGCGAAATAGTAATGCAGGTTGGCCTTGGGCAACCCCGCCATATCGGCGATGAGCTGCATCGTCGCCCCGCCGAAGCCGGCCTCGGCGAAGACCTTCTCGGCCGCGCGCAGGATGGTCGCCTCGTTCTGGGCGCGGATCTCGTTGCGTCGGAGGGGGCGGGGAGGATCCTGCATCCTGCGCGTCCTTCGGGAGCCGGAGATTTCCGTTGACCGTTTGGTCAGGAGGTATAGCCTTCTCCCTGACCATATGGTCAGGAACAGATTCGCCGCAAGGGCCCGTCAGAGGCGCGCGGCAACAGGGAGCAAGCGGATGCCAGCACAGGGGGACAACCTCCGCGTCGATCAGGCGCGCCTGTGGGACAGCCTGATGGAGATGGCGCAGATCGGCCCCGGCGTGGCGGGCGGCAACAACCGCCAGACCCTGACCGACGCCGATGGCGAGGGGCGCCACCTGTTCAAGCGCTGGTGCGAGGCGGCGGGGATGACCATGGGCGTCGACACCATGGGCAACATGTTCGCCACCCGGCCGGGCGAGGAGGGGGGCGCGCTGCCGGTCTATATCGGCAGCCATCTCGACACCCAGCCGACCGGCGGCAAGTTCGACGGCGTGCTGGGCGTGCTGGCCGGGCTGGAGGTGGTGCGGCGGATGAACGACCTCGGGCTGCGCACCAGGCGGCCGGTGGTGGTGACCAACTGGACCAACGAGGAGGGCGCGCGCTTCGCCCCCGCCATGCTGGCCTCCGGCGTCTTCGCCGGCATCCATACCGAGGATTACGCCAAGGCGCGCAGCGATCTCGACGGCAAGCTGTTCGGGGCGGAGCTGGAGCGTATCGGCTGGGTCGGCGACGAGGCGGTCGGCGCGCGGAAGATGCACGCCATGTTCGAACTGCATATCGAGCAGGGCCCGATCCTGGAGGCCGAGGGCAAGACCATCGGCGTCGTCACCCATGGCCAAGGCCTGTGGTGGCTGGAGATCACGCTCACCGGCAAGGACGCCCATACCGGCTCCACCCCGATGAACATGCGGGTGAATGCCGGCCTCGGCATGGCGCGGATCACCGAGCGCGTCCATCAGATCGCGATGAGCCACCAGCCCGGCGCGGTGGGGGCGGTGGGGCAGGTGACGGTCTTCCCCAATTCGCGCAACGTGATCCCCGGCAAGGTGGTGTTCACCGTGGACATCCGCAGCCCCGACCAGGCCAAGCTCGACCTGATGCGCGGCGAGGTGGAGCGGGCGGCCCATGCGGTCGCGGCGGAGCTGGGCCTCGGCTGCTCCATCGAGGCGGTGGGGCATTTCGATCCGGTGAGTTTCGATCCCGGCCTTGTGAGCACCGTCCGGCAAGCGGCGGAAAGGCTGGGCTATTCCCATATGGACATCATCTCGGGTGCCGGGCACGACGCCTGCTGGATCAACCGCGTGGCGCCGACCACGATGATCTTCTGCCCCTGCGTGGGCGGGCTGTCCCATAACGAGGCCGAGGAGATCTCGCCGGACTGGGCGGCGGCCGGGGCGGATGTGCTGCTGCACGCGGTGCTGGACGTGGCCGAGGTCGTGGCCTGATGGAGAGCGCCGGGGGCTTCGCGCCCCCGGACCCCCGCGGGATATTTTCAGACAGAAAATGAGGGGCGGACCCTCGCAGGGAGCTGACGATGGCGAGCACGGTGATCAAGGGCGGAACGGTCGTGACGGCGGATCTGACCCAGGCGGCGGATGTGCTGGTCGAGGATGGGGTGATCACCGCGATCGGGCCGGGCCTGACGGGCGACAGGGTGCTGGATGCCTCGGGCTGCTATGTCATGCCGGGCGGGATCGACCCGCATACCCATCTGGAGATGCCCTTCATGGGCACCTATTCCACCGACGATTTCGAAAGCGGCACGCGGGCGGCGCTGGCGGGGGGCACCACGATGGTGGTGGATTTCGTGCTGCCGGGGCAGGGCCAGGGGCTGATGGATGCCGCGAAGATGTGGCACAACAAGTCGGGCCGGGCGAATTGCGATTATTCCTATCACATGGCGATCACCTGGTGGGGCGAGCAGGTCTGGCGGGACATGGAGGACAGCGTGAAGGCGGGGATCACCTCCTTCAAGCATTTCATGGCCTACAAGGGCGCGCTGATGGTGAACGACGACGAGCTGTTCGCCTCGTTCCGCCGGGTGGGCGATCTGGGCGGCCTCGCCATGGTCCATGCCGAGAATGGCGATGTGGTGGCGGAGCTGACGGCGAAGCTCTTGGCCGAGGGCAATTCCGGGCCGGAGGCGCATGCCTATTCCCGTCCGCCGCAGGTGGAGGGCGAGGCCACCAACCGCGCCATCATGATCGCCGACATGGCGGGGGTGCCGCTTTACGTCGTGCATACCTCCTGCGAGGACAGCCATGAGGCGATCCGCCGGGCGCGCCAGGCCGGCAAGCGGGTCTGGGGCGAGCCGCTGATCCAGCATCTGGTGCTGGACGAGAGCGAGTATTTCCACCCCGACTGGGATCACGCGGCGCGGCGGGTGATGTCGCCGCCCTTCCGCTCGAAGGAGCATCAGGCGAGCCTCTGGGCCGGGCTGCAATCGGGCAGCCTTTCGGTGGTGGCGACCGATCACTGCGCCTTCACCACCGCGCAGAAGCGCTTCGGTCTGGGCGATTTCTCGAAGATCCCCAACGGGACCGGCGGGCTGGAGGACCGGATGCCGGTGCTCTGGACCCAGGGGGTGAACAGCGGGCGGCTGACCCCGAACGAGTTCGTCGCCGTCACCTCGACCAATATCGCCAAGATCCTGAACCTTTACCCGAAGAAGGGCGCGGTGCTGGTGGGGGCGGATGCCGATCTGGTGGTCTGGGACCCGGCGAAGGAGAAGGTGATCTCGGCCAAGGGCCAGCAGTCGAGCATCGACTACAACGTGTTCGAGGGGCAGAAGGTGAAGGGCCTGCCGCGCTATACGCTGACGCGCGGGCAGGTGGCGGTCGCCGATGGCGAGATCCGCACCGAGGAGGGGCATGGCCGCTTCGTCGGCCGCGCGGCGCGGCCGGCGGTGAACCGGGCGCTCAGCGCCTGGAAAGACCTGACGGCGCCGCGTCCGGTGGTGCGGACGGGCGTGCCGGCGACGGGGGTGTGACCGGCGGCCGGAAGGCGAGGATCGGGGCGGCGAAGCTCAGATCCTCCAGATCGGCCGGCGACGGGGCGAAGGCGAGTGTGCTCATGATGTCCTCCCTAGACCGGCGCAGTCTGGCAGGGTGGGGTTACCGGAATATGAAACGCGGCGGGGTGGAATGACTTTGGGCGATGCGGCGGGCGGGGCGGCCGGACAGGCGGTGATCGAGGCGAGGCAGCTCGACCTCGTGTTCCAGACGGCTGACGGGCCGGTGCAGGCGCTGCGGGATGTGACCCTGAGCATCGGCAAGGGCGAGTTCGTCAGCTTCATCGGCCCCTCGGGCTGCGGCAAGACCACCTTCCTGCGCTGCATCGCCGCGCTGGAGCATCCGACGGGCGGCATGCTGACGGTGAACGGCATGGCGCCGGACGAGGCGCGGCGCAAGCGCGCCTATGGCTATGTGTTCCAGGCGGCGGGACTTTACCCGTGGCGCACCATCGCGGGGAATATCAGGCTGCCGCTGGAGATCATGGGCTTTTCGCGCGAGGAGCGCGAGCGGCGGGTGGCGGAGGTGCTGCGGCTGGTCGATCTGGAGGGGTTCGGGCGGAAATTCCCCTGGCAGCTTTCCGGCGGGATGCAGCAGCGGGCGAGCATCGCCCGGGCGCTGGCCTTCGACGCCGACATCCTGCTGATGGACGAGCCCTTCGGCGCGCTGGACGAGATCGTGCGCGACCGGCTGAACGAGGAATTGCTGAAGCTCTGGGCGCGGACCGGCAAGACCATCGGCTTCGTGACGCATTCCATCCCGGAGGCGGTCTATCTCTCGACGAAGATCGTGGTGATGAGTCCGCGTCCGGGGCGGATCACCGATGTGATCGAAAGCCCGCTGCCGCGCGAGCGGCCGCTCGACATCCGCGAATCGCGGGAGTTCATCGAGATCGCCCATCGGGTGCGGGAAGGCTTGCGGGCGGGGCATGGCGATGAGATCTGAGGGCGGAGCACGCGAAGGCAGGGGGGCTTTCCGCCCCCCTCTTGCGCCTGCGGCGCAATTCACCCCCCGAGGATATTTTCCGACAGAAAATGATGCGGGCGGCAGCGGGGGGTGTCATGCGTAATCTCCTGCCGGTGCTGACGGTCGTGCTGGTGATCGTGGCGGTCTGGTATCTGGCGGCGGTGCGGCTCAATGCGACATGGGTCTACGACCAGGCGGCGCGCGAGGGGCGCGAGGTGATGCTGGTCGATCTTTTGGGCGAGACGCTGGCGCAGGAGCGCCCGGTGCTGCCGGCGCCGCATCAGGTGGCCAAGGGGCTTTACGACGGCGTGTTCGGGCAGAAGGTGACCTCGAAGCGCAGTCTGGTCTATCATGGCTGGGTGACGCTTTCGGCGACGCTGCTGGGCTTCGTCATCGGCTCGGCGGCGGGGATCCTGCTGGCGGTGGGGATCGTCTACAACCGGGCGATGGACATGAGCGTGATGCCCTGGGCCATCGCCTCGCAGACCATCCCGATCCTTGCCATCGCGCCGATGATCATCGTGGTGCTGAACAGTCTCGGGGTGACGGGGATCGTGCCGAAGGCGATCATCTCGGCCTATCTGAGTTTCTTCCCGGTGGTGGTCGGCATGGTGAAGGGGCTGCGCAGCCCGGATGCGATGCAGATCGACCTGTTGCGGACCTGGAACGCGAACGGGGCGCAGAGCTTCGGCAAGCTGCGGCTGCCGTCGTCGATGCCATACCTCTTCGCCTCGTTGAAGGTGGGGGTGGCGGCCTCGCTGGTCGGCACCATCGTCGGCGAATTGCCGACGGGGGCGGTGGCGGGGCTCGGCTCGCGGCTGCTGAGCGGATCGTATTACGGCCAGACGGTGCAGATCTGGGCGGCGCTGTTCGCGGCGGCGATCCTGGCGGCGGGGCTGGTGGGGCTGATCGGCTGGGCGGAGCGGGTGGTGCTGCAACGGATGGGGTTGGCGCGATGATCGGGTGGGGCATCGCGGCGGCGCTGGTGCTGGCGGGGTTCCTCGCCGACTGGCGCTTCGGCCTTCTGCTGATGATCTGGGTCGGCGCCTGGACGCTGAACGCGGGGCTGGCCGAGGGCCGCGGCGGCTGGCGGCGCCATGCGGTGCCGCTGGTCTTCGGGGTGACGCTGCTCGCGATGTGGGAACTGGCGGTGCGGCTCTTCGGCATCAGCCCGGTGATCCTGCCGGCGCCCTCGGTGATCTGGGCGCAGATCGCGGCGAGCCTGCCGACGCTCTGGGCCGATTTCGTGCAGACCTTCGTGAAGGGGGCGCTGTCGGGCTATGTCATCGGCTGCGGCGCGGCGGTGGCGACCGCCATCCTGATCGACCGCTCGCCCTTCCTGCAACGCGGCCTCCTGCCGGTGGGGAATTTCGTCGCGGCCCTGCCCATCGTCGGCATCGCGCCGATCATGGTGATGTGGTTCGGCTTCGACTGGCAGTCGAAGGCGGCGGTGGTGGTGGTCATGGTGTTCTTCCCGGTGCTGGTGAACATGGTGGCCGGTCTCAAGGCCACGGAACCCATGCAGCGCGACCTGATGGCGACCTATTCCGCAAGCTACTGGCAGACGCTGCTGAAGCTGCGGCTGCCGGCCGCCATGCCCTTCCTGTTCAACGGCTTGAAGATCGCGACCACGCTGGCGCTGATCGGCGCCATCGTCGCCGAATTTTTCGGCAGCCCGATCGTCGGCATGGGCTTCCGCATCACGGCGGAGATCGGCCGGCTTGGCCTGCCGATGATCTGGGCCGAGATTGCGGTGGCCGCGCTGGCGGGATCGGCCTTCTACGGCGCGGTGGCGCTGATCGAGAAGCGGATGACCTTCTGGCATCCGTCGCAACGGACCTGAGCACTGACAGAACGGGGACCACCCCGGCAACACGGAGGTACTGAGACATGAAATTCCTGACGACGACGGCCTTGGCGCTGGCCTTCATGGCGGGGGCGGCGAGCGCCGAAGAGGTGAAGCTGCAACTGAAATGGGTCACCCAGTCGCAATTCGCCGGTTATTATGTGGCGAAGGACAAGGGCTTCTACGAGGAAGAGGGGCTCGATGTCACCATCCTGCCCGGCGGGCCGGACGTGGCGCCGACGCAGGTGATCGCCGGCGGCGGCGCCGATGTGGTGGTGGACTGGATGCCCTCGGCGCTGGCCGCGCGGGAGAAGGGGCTGCCGCTGGTCAATATCGCGCAGCCCTTCAAATCCTCGGGCATGATGCTGACCTGCCTGAAGGAATCGGGCGTCGCCACCCCGGCCGATTTCAAGGGCAAGACGCTGGGCGTCTGGTTCGGCGGCAACGAATATCCTTTCCTGAACTGGATGAACAAGCTGGGGCTGAAGACCGATGGCAGCGATGTGACGGTGCTGAAACAGGGCTTCAACGTCGATCCGCTGCTTCAGAAACAGGCGGCCTGCATCTCGACCATGACCTATAACGAATATTGGCAGGTGATCGACGCGGGCGTGAAGCCCGAGGATCTGGTGACCTTCAAATACGAGGACGAGGGCGTGGCCACGCTGGAGGACGGGCTCTGGGTGATGGAGGAGAACCTGAAGGACCCGGCCTTCGACGCCAAGATGGTGAAATTCGTCCGCGCCAGCATGAAAGGCTGGAAATGGGCCGAGGAGAACCCCGACGAGGCGGCGATGATCGTGCTGGAGAATGACGAGACCGGCGCGCAGACCGAGACCCATCAGAAGCGCATGACGCGCGAGATCGCCAAGCTCACCGCCGGTTCCAACGGCGCGCTCGACCCGGCGGATTACGAGCGCACGGTGGCGGCGCTGATGTCGGGCGGCTCCGACCCGGTGATCACCAAGACGCCGGAGGGCGCCTGGACGCATCAGATCACCGATCAGGCGTTGCAGTAAGGAAAAGGGCGGCGCTTCCGGGCGCCGCCTTCGCAAGGGAAGGGGGCGCCCCATGGGCGCCACCGCGCCTTCCGCGCGGGAGGTGACAGGCGGGCCGAAGCCGGGCGCGCGCCCGGGAGACGCCGCCTCGCCTCAGCGGCGGGCCATGAAGGCCAGCCGCTCGAACAGATGCACGTCCTGCTCGTTCTTCAGCAGCGCGCCGTGCAGTTTCGGCAGCAGGTTGCGCCCCTCGCGCTTCAGATCCTCCGGCCCCAGATCCTCGGCCAGCAAGAGCTTCAGCCAGTCCAGCACCTCGGAGGTGGAGGGCTTCTTCTTCAGCCCCGGCGTCTCGCGGATCTCGAAGAACTGCGTGAGCGCGGCGCGCACGAGGCTGCGTTTGATGCCGGGGAAGTGGACGTCGACGATGCGGGCAAGCGTCTCGGGGTCGGGGAAGCGGATGTAGTGGAAGAAGCAGCGGCGCAGGAAGGCGTCGGGCAGCTCCTTCTCGTTGTTGGAGGTGATGATGACGACGGGGCGGTGCCTCGCCCTGATCGTCTCGCCGGTCTCGTAGACGTGGAACTCCATCTTGTCGAGTTCCTGGAGCAGGTCGTTCGGGAACTCGATGTCGGCCTTGTCCACCTCGTCGATCAGCAGCACGACGCGGCTATCGGCCTCGAACGCCTGCCAGAGCTTGCCCTTGCGGATGTAGTTGCGCACGTCATGCACCCGCGCGTCGCCGAGCTGGCTGTCGCGCAGACGGCTGACGGCATCGTATTCGTAAAGCCCCTGCTGCGCCTTGGTCGTGCTCTTGATGTTCCATTCGATCATCGGCAGGCCGAGGCTTTCGGAGACCTGCCGCGCGAGTTCGGTCTTGCCGGTGCCGGGTTCGCCCTTGACCAGAAGCGGGCGTTGCAGCGCCACGGCGGCGTTGACGGCGACGGCGAGGTCGTCGGAGGCGATATAGCTGGAGGTCGAGCCGAATTTCATGTCTGGTCCGAAGGTTTTTGCGGGCGGCGCGGAGCCTAGGACGGATCGCCCGCCGCCACAACCGGCGGCGTGCCGGATTTCCGGGGGAATCGGGGGGCGGG
>JBDHSR010000063.1:0-12100 GCA_039808305.1 Gemmobacter sp.
TGCGGATCCTCGATCAGCGGCTGGGAGTGGGGGCGGCGCATCTCGTCATCCTCGGCGTCAGGCCCCGGGAGGTCGGGCGGGGCGTCGGTCTCCGGCCCGGCGGCGGGATCGGTATCGGCCGGGTTTACCGCATCCGGCTCCGGCTCCGCAACCGGCGGCGCCCAGTCGCGCAGCGCGATCACCTCGGCCCCGGCGGGCGGCGGCGCGGGCGGGGAGAAGATGTTCAGCGCCTCCTCCGCCTCTTCGGGCTCCGGCGCGGCGCCGGACAGCGAGGCGACATAGCGAACCCCCTGTTCGCGCAGGATCTTCTGCACGCCCCGGATGGTCATCCCGTCATCGTGCAACAGCCGGCGGATGCCCGAGAGCAGCGCCACGTCGTTCGGCCGGTAATAGCGGCGCCCGCCGGCCCGCTTCACCGGCTTGATCTGCGGAAACCGGCTTTCCCAGAAGCGCAGCACATGGGCCGGGGTGTCCAGCGTCTCGGCGACCTCGCTGATCGTGCGAAAGGCGTCGGGCGACTTGTCCATGCCTGCGGCCCCGGTCAGCGTTTCTTGCCGCTGGCGACACGCTCTTTCATCAGATGCGAGGGGCGGAAGGTCAGCACCCGGCGCGGGCTGATCGGCACCTCGTCGCCGGTCTTGGGGTTGCGCCCGACGCGCGCCGACTTGTCGCGCACCGAGAAGGTGCCGAAGGAGGAGATCTTCACCGTCTCGCCCGCCGCCAGCGCGTCGGAGACATGTTGCAGCACCGCCTCCACCAGATCGGCGGAATCGTTGCGTGACAATCCGACCTCGCGGAACACCGCTTCGCTGAGGTCCATCCGCGTCAGAGTCTTTTCGCCCATCGTCATCCCCCCCGGGAAATTTCCACCAGATTGGGGGCTTTGGGTTTTCGAGTCAATATCAACCACTTGGGCGCGGTTTTTCAGAAGGCTCCGCGCGGAAAACCGCGCGGCCCCGCCCGGATTTGCGGCGGATCGGAAACGATCACCAGCGCAGGACGACCGAACCCCAGGCGAGACCGCCGCCGATCGCCTCGGTCACCACCAGATCGCCGGGCTTGATCTGCCCGCGCGCCACCCCGACCGAGAGCGCCAGCGGAATCGAGGCGGCGGAGGTGTTGCCATGGTCCTGCACGGTGACCACCACCCGCTCCATCGGGACCTGCATCCGCCTGGCGGTGCCCTCGATGATGCGGATATTGGCCTGGTGCGGCACGATCCAGTCGACATCCGCCCCGCTCAGCCCCAGCTTGGCGAGGGCGGCATGGGCGGTTTCGGCCAGTTTCTCGACGGCGTGGCGAAAGACCTCCTTGCCCTGCATCCGCAGATGGCCGGTCTGGCCGGTCGAGACGCCGCCATCGACATGGAGGATGTCGCGGTGCCGCCCGTCGGAATGCAGGTCGGTGGCGAGGATGCCGCGGTCGGTCACCTCGCCCGTGCCTTCCTGCCCCTCCAGCACCAGCGCGCCCGCGCCGTCGCCGAACAGCACGCAGGTGGAGCGGTCGGTCCAGTCCATCAGGCGCGAGAAGGTCTCGGCCCCGATCACCAGCACCCGCCGCGCCTGGCCCGAGACGATCAGCGCATTGGCATTGGCCAGCGCGAAGACGAAGCCGGCGCAGACCGCCTGCACGTCATAGGCGAAGCCGCGCGTCATGCCGAGCCGGGCCTGCACCATGGTGGCGGCGGAGGGGAAGGTGAAGTCGGCGGTGGAGGTGGCGAGCACGATGGCGTCGATGTCGTCGGCCGAAAGCCCGGCCTGCGCCAGCGCCGCCTCGGCCGCGCGGGTGGCGAGATCGGAGGTGGTCTGGCCCTCGGCCGCGAAATGCCGCCGCTCGATGCCGGAGCGCGAGCGGATCCATTCGTCGGAGGTGTCGATGCTGGCTTCGAACTCGCTGTTCGGCACGACCCGCTCGGGCAGGTAATGCCCTACCCCGGTCACCACGGCCCTGATTGTCATGATTGCTGCCCGTCCTCCGTCACGGCGGCATCCTGCCCCGCCCGTTCGGCGGATGCAACCCGCGCCGCCAGCCGGTCGATGAAGCCCGAACGGGCCAGTTGCGCCGCGAGCCGGATCGCCGCCGCCACCCCGGTCGCATCGGCCGAGCCGTGGCTTTTCACCACCGTGCCGTTCAGCCCGAGGAACACGCCGCCATTGTTGCGCCGCGGGTCGATGCGGCCTTGCAGCCGGCGCAGCCCGCCCATCGCCAGAAGCGCCCCGAGCTTGGCCAGCAGGCCCGAGCTCAGCGCGCCGCGCAGCATGTCGGAGGCGAATTTCGCCGTGCCCTCGCCGGTCTTCAGCGCGATATTGCCGGTGAAGCCGTCGGTCACGATCACGTCCACCCGGTCGGACGGGATGTCGCCGCCCTCGACGAAGCCGACGAATTCGAATCCCGCCGCCTCCTGCGCCGCGGCCATCAGGGCATGGGCCGCCTTCAGCTCGGCCCGGCCCTTGTGCTCTTCGGTGCCGACATTCAGCAGGCCGACGCGCGGGCATTTCAGATCGAGCCCGTTGCGGGCATAGGCCGCGCCCATGGTGGCGTATTGCAGCAGGTCCTCGGCCTCGGCCTTGATGTCGGCGCCCACGTCCAGCATGACGTTGAACCCGCCGGGATTGCGCGAGGGCCAGAGGCAGGCGATGGCCGGGCGGTTCACGCCGGGCAGCTTGCGCAGGCGGATCATGCTGACCGCCATCAGCGCGCCGGTATTGCCGCAGCTCACCGCCACCCGCGCCTCGCCGGCCTTCACCGAATCGATGGCGGACCACATCGAGGTGCCCTCGCCATGGCGCATGACCTGGCTCGGCTTGTCCTCCATGGTGACGGTGCGGGCGGCGTGGCGCAGATCGACACGGCCCGCCAGCCCGGCATGGCGCGCGAGCAGCGGGCGCAGCGCGGCCTCGTCGCCATGCAGCAGGAAATGCAGCCCGGAATCGATCCGGGCGGAATCGGCAAGACCGGCAACCACCGCTGCCGGCCCGCGATCTCCGCCCATCGCATCAACGGAAATGACGGTGCGCTGCGCAGCCCCAGCCGGAAGGTCTGTTCCGTTCGCCATGGTGGGCAGCGTGGAGAGGGCGGCTTACGCCGCGTCCTCGTCCAGATCGACTTCCTTGCTCACCGCGACGATCTCGCGCGAGTCGTAATGGCCGCAGGCGCCGCAGACATGGTGCGGGCGCTTCAGTTCGCCGCAATTCGGGCAATCCGCCGGGTTGCCGGCGACAAGAGCGTCATGCGAACGACGCATGTTGCGACGCGAACGGGTGACTCGGTTCTGCGGGACAGCCATGTCTCGACCTCGATATATGAGGGGACAAGCCCCTGATTCTGCTTCGGGAAAGCCGCTCTCCGCCATCGCGGGGAATCTGCCTGCCCAGGGTGTTTGCGAGGCGCGGAACATAGCCGGATTCTGCGCGGGCGCAAGTGTTTTCTGCGCCCGTGAACCGGCCCCGTCCCGTCTCAGCCATCGTCCTTCTGCCCGGTTCCGAGCTTTTGCGCAAGCCCGGCCAGACCGGCGAAGGGGCGCAGGTCCTCGTCGCGCAGCGGCGCCACGCCGGGGGCGGCGAAAGCGGTCTCCGCCAGCGCCGCGTCCGGCGCGCGGGGATAGAGCGGCAGGGCGAGCGCCAGCGCCTCCGCCGCCACCGCGCCGGGCGAGATCGCCTCGCCCAGGGGTTCCAGCGTGTCGTCCTCGGGGATCTCGGCCTCGTCGCCCTGCGGCTCGGGCATCTCGGCGAGGAATCGGCGGCGCACCACCTCCCGCACCTGCGTCACAACGGGGGCGAGCGTGACCGAGCAGGGCTGCTCCACCTCGGCCGAAAGCTCCGCCTCCAGCGCCCAGTCGTGGCGGCCCTGCGGGCGCAGCTCGCCCTTGAAGCGCAGGTCGCGCACGGCGGTGATGCCGAGCAGGCCCGCCAGCGCCGCCAGCGCCCCGGCCCCCGGTTTCAGGTCGAACCGCGTCGGCTTGCGCGCGGCCAGCGTCGCCACGCGGAACACCGGACCCAGTTCCGGCAGCGTTTCCTGTGCCTTGTCGTCCATTCCGATCTCCTCGCCGCGCGGCGCGATCCGCGTTCCATTCTTGAACACTGGCCCGACCTTCTGTAAGCCGAAAGCAAAGGCTGACCGGGCGCCTGCCGGACGGACAGCGCCCGAACGGCATCCGGGATACGGATCCGGCCGGGCGATGGCAAGGGGCGCGGCGCCGGCGGTGACGGGAGTAGGCATGGCTTCGGCAGAAGAATCGCGGCGTGGCGGGGCGAGCAGGATGCGGCGGGCGGCGCTCTGGCTGGGCGGCGGGCTGATCGCGCTGGCGCTGACGGCCTGCGCGCCGGTCTACCGCAACCACGGCTATATCCCGGTGGAAGAGGAACTGGCGCTGATCGAGGTCGGCCGCGACACGCGCGAGACGGTGGCCGAGAAGATCGGCCGCCCCTCCGCCACCGGCCTGCTGAACGACATCGGCTGGTTCTATGTGCAGAGCCGCTGGCGCCATTACGGCGCGCGGGAGCCGCAGGAGATCGACCGCCAGGTCGTCTCGGTCACCTTCACCGAGGCGGGCGTGGTGCAGAATGTCGAGCGCTTCGGGCTGGAGCGCGGCCGCGTCGTCGTGCTGTCGCGGCGGGTGACCGAGAGCAATATCCGCGGCATCGGCTTCCTGCGCCAGATCCTCGGCAATCTCGGCCGGGTCAACGCGGGCGAATTGCTGAGGTGACAGGCCCCTGGCGGGCGCTGGAGGACAGGCGCCCCGAAGGGCGCGGGGATGGGCGGATGGAGCCGTTGCGCACCGGCCGGTATGTCGCGCGCCTTGCCGCAACGCCCGGCGACGTGGCGGCGGCGCAGGCGCTGCGGCACCTGTGTTTCTTCGGCGCGGCCGGGCTCGACGCCGACGATCTCGATCCGACCTGCCGTCATGTGCTGGTCGAGGAGGCGGCGACCGGCCGGCCGCTCTGTTGCTACCGCCTGCTGCTGACCGATGGCGCGGGGCTGGATCGCAGCTACGCGGCGGGGTTCTACGACCTGTCGCGGCTGCGCGGCTTTCCCGGCCCGATGCTGGAGCTGGGCCGGTTCTGCATCCGCCCCGGCCCGCCCGATCCCGACATCCTGCGCCTGGCCTGGGCGGCGATGGCGCGGATCGTCGATGCGGAAGGGGTGCGGCTGCTGTTCGGCTGCGCCTCCTTCGCCGGCACCGACCCCGCGCCGCATGGCGCCGCCTTCGCCCGGCTGGCCGCCGCCCATCTGGCGCCGGAGCGCTGGCGGCCGGGGCGGCGGGCGCCGGAGGCGGTGGAGCTGCGGCCGGGCCCGGATGCCCCGGTGGCGCTGCCGCCCTTGCTGCGCACCTATCTCGCCATGGGGGGCTGGGTGTCGGACCATGCGGTGATCGACCGGCGGATGAACACGCTGCATGTCTTCACCGGGGTCGAGGTGGCGGCGATGCCGCCGGCGCGGGCGCGGGCGCTGCGGCTTCTGGCGCAATGATTTGCAAACCCGCGCGCGGGGTTCTGCAAATTCGGCCGGCTTGACCTTGGCCCCCGCCGCCGCTACCTGCGCCCCATGGCACGCGCACCCCTTCTCCAGCTTTCCGGCATCTCGCTCACCTTCGGCGGCAACCCGCTCTTCGAGGGGCTCGACCTCGTGATCCAGCCGGGCGACCGGGTGGCGCTGGTCGGGCGCAACGGCTCGGGCAAATCCACGCTGATGAAGATCATGGCGGGGCTGGTGGAGCCCGATGCCGGCATCCGCGTCGTGCCGCCCGGCGTGAGCGTCGGCTATATGGAGCAGGACCCCGATCTTTCGGCCTTCGCCACGCTCGGCGATTACGCCGCATCCGGGCTGCCGGCGGAAGAGGTCTACAAGGTCGATGTGGTGGCGGAGGGGCTGAAATTCCGCCCCGACACCCCCGTCTCCTCCGCCTCGGGCGGCGAGCGGCGGCGGGCGGCGCTGGCCAAGCTGATGGCGGAGGCGCCGGAGCTGATGCTGCTCGACGAGCCGACCAACCATCTCGACATCCAGGCGATCCAGTGGCTGGAGGCCGAGCTGGCGGGAACGCGCGCCGCCTTCGTGCTCATCAGCCACGACCGCGCCTTCCTGCGCGCGCTGAGCCGCGCGACGCTCTGGGTCGACCGCGGCGAGGTGCGGCGGCGCGATTCCGGCTTCGAGGGGTTCGAGGACTGGCGCGAGACCGTCTGGGCCGAGGAGGACGAGGCGCGCCACAAGCTGGAGCGCAAGATCAAGGCCGAGGCGAAATGGGCGGTCGAGGGCATCTCGGCCCGGCGCAAGCGCAACCAGGGCCGGGTGCGGGCCTTGCAGGCGCTGCGCGCCGAACGCGCGGCGATGATCCGCCGCCAGGGCACCGCGGCGCTGGAACTGGACAGCGGCCAGACCTCGGGCCGCAAGGTGATCGAGGCGAAGGGAATTTGCAAATCCTTCGGTGCGAATTGCATAATCCGCGATTTCGACCTGCGGGTGCTGCGCGGCGACCGCATCGCCTTCGTCGGGCCGAACGGCATCGGCAAGACCACGCTGCTGAAGATCCTGATCGGCGAGGATGCGCCCGATAGCGGCACGGTCACGCTCGGCACCAATCTGCAAGTCGCGGTGTTCGACCAGACCCGCGCCCGGCTCGACCCCGAGGCGAGCCTGTGGGAGAACCTGACGGGCGATCCGCTGATGGCGGTCTCCGGCGCGTCGGATCAGGTGATGGTGCGCGGCACGCCCAAGCATGTCGTCGGCTACCTCAAGGATTTCCTGTTCGACGAGCGGCAGGCCCGCGCCCCGGTCAAGGCGCTGTCGGGCGGCGAGAAGGCGCGGCTGCTGCTCGCCAAGCTGATGGCGCAGGAATCGAACCTGCTGATCCTCGACGAGCCGACCAACGATCTCGACGTGGAGACGCTGGATCTGTTGCAGGATCTGCTGGGCGAGTATGACGGCACGGTGCTGCTGGTCAGCCACGACCGCGATTTCATCGACCGGGTGGCCACCACCACCATCGCGCTGGAGGGGCAGGGCCGGGCGACCGTCTATGCCGGCGGCTGGAGCGACTACCTCGCGCAGCGCCCCGCGCCGGTCGAGGCGCCGGCGGCGAAGCCCGCCGCCCCCGCCGCGCCGAAACCCGGCCCCGCGCCGAGGAAGGCCGAGGGGCTCTCCTTCACCGAGCGCAAGCGGCTGGACGAATTGCCCGACCTGATCGCGAAGCTGGAACGCGAGATCGCCAAGCTCGGCGAGTTGCTCGCCGACCCGGAGCTCTTTGCAAAGGAGCCGGTGAAGTTTCGCAAAGCCTCCGACATGCTGGCCGAGCGGCAGCAGGCGCTGGCGGCGGCCGAGGAGGAATGGCTGGCGCTGGAGGAGAAGGCCGGCTGATCACGCCGCCTCAAACCCCCGTGATGAACCATTGAGTTCAGTTTTCCGCGGGCGCATCTCTGTATCGACGCGGCGCCGCAAGACCGCCGTGATGGTAAGGAGAAGAACATGAAACGCTTCGCAGCAGCCCTTCTGGCCCCGCTGGCCCTCGCCGCCCCGGCCTTCGCCGGCGGCCTCGCCACCCCCGCCCCGGAACCCGTGGTGACCGCGCCCGCCCCGGTGGCGCCGATGCGCATGGACGGTGAATGGGGCGGCGCCTATGCCGGTGCCCATCTGGGCTATGCCGATGTGCGGGACCCGGATGCCGATGGCGCTTTCGGCGGGCTTCAGGCCGGTTACCGCTGGGATCTGGGCACCGCCGTCCTCGGCGTCGAGGCCGATGTGGCGGGCGGCGACATCGGCTTTGCGGGCAGCAACGATTCGGTCGACACGCTGGCGCATCTGAAGCTTCAGGCCGGCTATGATTTCGGCCGCACGCTGGTCTATGCGACCGCCGGCGCCGCCTATGCCAAGGCCGACATCGCGGGCGCCTCCTATTCCGATACCGGCTATTTCGGCGGCATCGGCGTGGATTATCAGGTGAACGACCGCTGGACCGTCGGCGGCGAGGTGCTGGCGCATCGCTTCGACGATTTCGACGGCACCGGCCTCGATCCCAAGGCGACCACCGCCGCGCTGCGGGTGAATTACCGCTTCTGATCCGCCTCCCATGCGGAAAACCAAGGGCGCCGGAGGGTCTCCGGCGCCCTTTGTCACATGGATCGCGGTTTTCAATCGGCGCCGAAACGGGTAAGCCGCAGCGATCCGAAGGGAGAGCGCCATGACCACCATCCGCCTGCACAATACCCGGACCCGCCGGACCGAGGATCTGGTTCCGCTGATCCCCGGAGCGGTGCGGATGTATGTCTGCGGCCCCACCGTCTACGACCGCGCCCATATCGGCAATGCCCGCCCCGTGGTGGTGTTCGACACGCTGTTCCGCCTGCTGCGCCATGTCTACGGCGCGGAACACGTCACCTATGTGCGCAACTTCACCGATGTGGACGACAAGATCAACGCGCGCGCCGCCGAGACCGGCCGGCCGATCCGCGACATCACCGACGAGACGATCGGCTGGTATCATCAGGACATGGACGCGCTCGGCGCGCTGCGGCCGACGCATGAGCCGCGCGCGACGGAATATATCGGCGCGATGATCGCCATGATCCTCGGCCTGATCGCGAAGGGCCATGCCTATGAGGCCGAGGGGCATGTGCTGTTCGATGTGCGGAGTTACGCCGATTACGGCAGGCTCTCGGGCCGGTCGGTCGATGACATGATCGCGGGCGCGCGGGTCGAGGTGGCGCCCTACAAGCGCGATCCGATGGATTTCGTGCTGTGGAAGCCGTCGTCGGACGACCTGCCGGGATGGGACAGCCCCTGGGGAAGGGGCCGGCCCGGCTGGCATATCGAATGCTCGGCGATGAGCCGGGAATTGCTGGGCGAGAGTTTCGACATCCATGGCGGCGGCATCGACCTGCAATTCCCGCATCACGAGAACGAGATCGCGCAAAGCTGCTGTGCAAACCCGAGCGGCAGGTTTGCAAATATCTGGATGCATAACGAGATGCTCCAGGTCGAGGGCAGGAAGATGTCCAAGTCTTTGGGCAATTTCTTCACCGTGCGCGATCTGCTGGATCAGGGCTGGCCGGGCGAGGTGATCCGCTTCGTCTACTTGCAGACCCATTACGCCAAGCCGATGGACTGGACGGCCGAGAAGGCCGGGCAGGCCGAGGCCACCTTGCGCAAATGGCGCGGGCTGACCGAGGGCGTGGCGGCGTCGGCCCCCGCGCCGGCGGTGGTCGAGGCGCTGGCGCAGGATGTGAACACCGCCGGCGCCATCGCCGAGCTGCACCGGCTGGCCGGCGCGGGGGATGCGGCGGGGCTGCTGGGCTCGGCGCATTTGCTGGGGCTGCTGCTGCCGGAGCTTGGGGGCTGGGAGAAGGCGGCGGTGGACCTTGCCCCCTGGGCCGGGCGGCTGGCGGAGCTGCGGGCCAAGGCGATGGAAAACAAGGATTTCTCGGCGGTCGATGCGATGAAGGCGGCGCTGACGGCGGCCGGGGTCGAGGTGCGGATGTCGAAGGCGGGGGTGGAACTGCTGCCCGGCGCGGGCTTCGACGCGGAGAGGCTGGCGGGGATCTGATGCGCGAGCGGATCTATCTCGACTGGAACGCCACCACGCCGCTGCGCCCCGAGGCGAAGGCGGCGATGATCGCGGCGATGGATCTGGTGGGCAACCCCTCCTCGGTCCATGCCGAGGGGCGGGCGGCGAAGTCGCTGATGGAGAAGGCGCGCGGGCAGATCGCCGCCGCGCTGGGCGCGGATGGGGCGGATGTCGTCTTCACCTCCGGTGCGACCGAGGCGGCGGCGTTGGCCTGCGCCGGGCGGGGCCTGCATTGCGCCGGGGTGGAGCATGAGGCGGTGAGCGCCTGGTGCGCCGCCGATCTGGCGGTGGACGCGGCGGGGCGGGTGACGGTGCCGGAGCCCGGACGGGCGGCGCTGCAATATGCAAATTCGGAAACCGGCATATTGCAAACCCTGCCGGAGGGCCTCGCCGTCTCCGACCTGACGCAAGCCTTCGGCAAGCTGCCGCTCGCCTTCAACTGGCTGGGCTGCGACATGGGTCTCGTCTCGGCGCACAAGCTGGGCGGGCCGAAGGGAATCGGTGCGCTGGTGCTGCGGCGCGGCCTCGACGTGGCGGCGCAACTCAGGGGCGGCGGGCAGGAGATGGGGCGCCGCGCCGGGACCGAGAACCTGATCGGCATCGCCGGATTCGCCGCCGCCGCCGAGGCCGCCGCGCGCGATCTGGCCGATGGCGTCTGGGAGCGGGTGGCTCAATTTAGAAATATTCTAGAAAGTGCATTGTCAGCGGCGGCGAACGAGACTATTTCTGTCGGGAAAGGGGGCGCGCGGCTTCCGAATACGCTCTGCCTCGTCACTCCCGGCTGGAAGGGCGAGACGCAGGTGATGCAGATGGATCTCGCCGGTTTCGCCGTGTCGGCGGGCTCTGCCTGCTCGTCCGGCAAGGTGCGGGCGAGCCGGGTGTTGCGCGCCATGGGTTTCGACGAGACGGCGGCGGGCTCCGCGCTGCGCGTCTCGCTCGGGCCCGACACGACCGAGGACCAGGTGCTGCGTTTCGCCGATGCCTGGACAGCGCAGTATCGCAAGGCCCGTGCGCGGGTGTGAGGAAGGGGTGCAGGATGGCTCTGGATGACGAAGACCAGATCGAGGTCCGCGACGGCGTGGATCGCGAAACCATCGAGACCGTGCAGGCGATGGCCGGCAAGTACAAATACGGCTGGGAAACCGCGATCGAGACCGAATACGCGCCGAAGGGGCTGAACGAGGACATCGTGCGCCTCATCAGCGAGAAGAACGGCGAGCCGGACTGGATGCTGGACTGGCGGCTGGCCGCCTATCGCCGCTGGGTGAAGATGGAAGAGCCGCGCTGGGCGATGCTCAGCTACCCGGAGATCGACTATCAGGACCAGTATTACTACGCCAAGCCGAAGAGCATGGCGGTGAAGCCGAAAAGCCTCGACGAGGTGGACCCGAAGCTGCTGGCCACCTATGAAAAGCTGGGGATTCCGCTGAAGGAGCAGATGCTTCTGGCCGGGGTCGAGGGCGCCGACGAGCCGCGCAAGGTGGCGGTGGACGCGGTGTTCGATTCGGTCTCGGTCGGCACCACCTTCAAGGAGGAGCTGAAGAAGGCCGGCGTCATCTTCTGCCCGATCTCGGAGGCGATCCGCGACTATCCCGATCTGGTGAGGAAATATCTCGGCACCGTTGTGCCGCAGAGCGACAATTTCTTCGCCACGCTGAACAGCGCGGTCTTCTCGGATGGCAGCTTCGTCTATGTGCCCGAAGGGGTGCGTTGCCCGATGGAGCTTTCGACCTATTTCCGCATCAACGCCGAGAATACCGGCCAGTTCGAGCGCACGCTGATCATCTGCGACAAGGGCGCCTATGTGTCCTATCTGGAAGGCTGCACCGCGCCGAAGCGCGACACCCACCAGCTCCATGCGGCGGTGGTGGAGATCGTCGTGCTGGACGAGGCGGAGGTGAAGTATTCCACCGTGCAGAACTGGTATCCGGGCGACGAGGAAGGCCGGGGCGGCATCTACAACTTCGTGACCAAACGCGCCGATTGCCGGGGCACCCGCGCCAAGGTGATGTGGACGCAGGTGGAGACCGGCTCGGCGATCACCTGGAAATACCCGTCCTGCATCCTGCGCGGCGACGAGAGCCAGGGCGAGTTCTATTCGATCGCCATTGCCAACAACGCCCAGCAGGCCGATACCGGCACCAAGATGGTGCATCTGGGCAAGAACACCCGCAGCCGGATCGTCTCGAAGGGAATCTCGGCGGGCCGCGCGCAGAACACCTATCGCGGGCTGGTCTCGATGCACCCGAAGGCCACCAACAGCCGCAACTATACCCAATGCGACAGCCTGCTGATCGGCGACAGATGCGGGGCGCATACCGTGCCCTATATCGAGGTGAAGAACAATTCGAGCCGCGTGGAACACGAGGCGACCACCTCGAAGGTCGATGACGACCAGCTCTTCTATTGCCGCTCGCGCGGGATGGACGAGGAAGAGGCGGTCGCTCTGGTGGTGAACGGATTTTGCAAAGAGGTTTTGCAAGCTTTGCCGATGGAGTTTGCAATGGAGGCGCAGAGCCTCGTCGCGATCTCGCTGGAAGGCTCGGT
>JBDHSR010000064.1:0-11915 GCA_039808305.1 Gemmobacter sp.
CCCGCTACTCCGCCGCCAGCCGCACCAGCCGCAGGCAGAGCCGGGTCGCCGCCGCCATGTCCTGAAGGCTGATCCATTCCAGCGGCCCGTGGATCTCCTGCATCCCGGTGAAGAGGTTGGGGCAGGGCACGCCCAGCTCTGTCAGCCGCGAGCCGTCGGTGCCGCCGCGGATCGGGACGGAGACCGGCTCGATGCCCTCCGCCCGGCAGGCAGCGCGGGCCAGATCGACCGGGCGCATGTCCTTTTCCAGCCAGTAGCGCATGTTGCGGTATTGCGGCTTGATCTCGCAACTGATGGTGGCGCGCGGCTCGGTCGCCGCCACCGCCTCACAGGCCCGCCGCAGCAGCGCGCCATGGGCGGCCAGCCCCTCCAGCTCGAAATCGCGCAGGATGAAGCGCAGCTCGGCCTCGGCGGCGGTGCCCTTCATCTCGTAGAGATGCAGGAAGCCCTCGCGCCCCTCGGTCACCTCGGGCGCCAGCGTGGCTTGCGGCAGCAGCGCCACCAGCTTCGCCGCCAGATGCAGCGCGTTGACCAGCTTGCCCTTCGCCCAGCCCGGATGCACCGAGACGCCGGTGATCCGCACCACCGCGCCATCGGCCGAGAAGCTTTCATATTCGATCTCGCCCCGCCGCCCGCCATCGAGCGTATAGGCGAAATCCACCGCCAGATCGGCGGGAAGCCGGGGATCGACGCCGCGCCCGATCTCCTCGTCGGGGGTGAAGGCGAGGCGGATCCTGCCATGCGGGATTTCGGGATGCGCCAGCAGATGCCGCGCCAGCGTCATCAGGATCGCCACCCCCGCCTTGTCGTCGGCGCCGAGCAGCGTGGCGCCGCTGGCCGTCACGATGTCGTCGCCCCGCCTGTCGCCGAGATAGGGCGAGATCTCGGGCGACAGCACCAGCCCCGGCGCGTCCGCGAAGGTGATCGCGCCGCCGTCATGGGCGCGATGCACCACCGGCTTCACCCCGGTCGCGTTGAAGGCGGGCGCGGTGTCGACATGGGCGAGAAAGCCCAGGGCAGGCCCCTCCGCCGTGGCGGGCAGCGTGGCGAGAACGGCGCCGTAATCGGTGATTCGCACCTCCGTCGCGCCCATCGCCTCCAGCTCGGCGGCGAGCATCCGCGACAGGTCGAGCTGGATCGGCGTGCTGGGCGAGGTGGCGGAGCCCTCGTCGCTTTGCGTGTCCACCTGCACATAGCGCAGCAGCCGATCCTCGAGTTCGGGGACGAAATCGTTGCTCATGGGGCCTCCTGTCGGGCGCATCAGGCCCGGCGGGCCTCTGCCTGTCAAGCCGGGCCCGGCCACCGGATGAGCCGAATTAGTTGACAGAATTACTATGTGACCTTAATGCGTGGGCAGCCGCATGCAGCAAGCCTTCCTGCCAGTCAGCATGCCCAACCCTCCGTGACTGACAGGAAACATCATGGCCAAGACCCTGACCATTGACGCTTCGGCGCTTTCGAGCGTCAATACCTCCACCTATTTCGCCGATTACTTCGCGGGCTTCACCAAGGGCGCGATGACGTTCTGGGGCGGCACGCCGGACGTGGCCTTCGGCAGCACCTACTACATGAACGGCGACCAGGTGCTCGGCCGCTACGACGAGACCGTGGATGGCGAGACCGTCCAGTCCTCCAAGGTCACCATGCTGGAAGGCAGCGGCGTCGCCTATGACGGCATCCATTACGGCATGTCCTACGGGCACGGCATCACCGGCGAAGTCGACAGCCTGGTCTTCGGCTCCTGGGTCGACGGCACCACCGGCGAGCAGGGCACCGGCGCCGCGGGCCTCATCTCGGGCCTCGATGTCGAACTGGTGATCGACGGCTTCGACCTCGATGTGGAGCCGGGCGCCGGCAGCGACATCGCGGTGAACCCGGTCCATGCGCTCTACACCGCGCTGCGCACCTACGACGCCGCCGCGCTGAACGGCTTCCTCGCGCGCTACGCGCTCGACGTGACCGGCACCAGCGGCAACGACACGCTCGACGGCTTCGCCTATGACGACATCCTGTCGGGCGGCAAGGGCGACGACGTGCTGCTGCAAAGCCTCGGCCACGACATCATGCTGGGCGGCGCCGGCAACGACACCGTTTCCGGCGGCGTGGGCAATGACGTCCTGTCGGGCGGCAACGGCAATGACGTGCTGGTCGGCGGCATCATGGCCGACCAGCTTTCGGGCGGGGCCGGCAACGACGTGCTGCGCGGCGGCCGCGGCGCCGACCGCCTGACCGGCGGCGACGGTGCCGACACCTTCGAGATCGTGAGCGGCGCCGGGCGCGACGTGATCACCGATTTCAACGTGGCGGAGGACATCCTGGACGTGACGGCGCTCGGCCTCACCTCGCTGGAGGACTTCACCGTCACCGAGGCCGGTGGCCATGTCGACCTGACGGTCGAGGGCGTCACCATCCGCCTGCACGGCCTGTCGGCTGCTGACCTGTCGGACGACCTGTTCAGCTTCTGAGACTGACGAAACCGGCCGCGGCGCATCGGGTGAACCGGCGCCGCGGCTTCCTCATGCGGAGGTCCCCGCTCATGCGTTCTTCCTTGCGTCTCTGTCTCGCGGCCGGCGGTCTCGCGCTGGTCCAGCCCGTCGCGGTTCTCGCGCAGGAGGCCGAGGGGACCGTCGTGCTGGACGAGATCACCCTGACCGGGCAGCAGAAGCGGGCCGCGCCCGGCGAGGGCCGGGTGACGGCGACGCAGCTCGCCACGGAATATCAGGGCGCCGGCCTCGACACCGTGCTGCGCGGCATGGCCGGCGTCACCACCCAGGGCGGGCTGGCCGAGGGCGGCGAGACCGCCATCAACATCCGCGGCCTTCAGGACCAGGGCCGCGTCGCGGTGACCATCGACGGGATGCGGCAGAACTTCGCGCGTTCGGGCCATGGCGCCAATGGCAGCTTCGCGCTGGACAGCGAGATGCTGCGCGAGGTCGCGGTGACGCGCGGGCCCGGCGGCATGCCGGGGGCGATCGCCGGGTCGGTGGCGATGCGCAGCGTCAGCGCCGAGGATCTGCTGCCCGAGGATGGCGGCACCTCCGGCGGCGAGCTGCGGCTGCGCCATGGCACGCTGTCGGCGAGCCCCACGCTGCATGCCGCCTACGCGACCCGCTTCGGCGAGGCGATGGACCTGACGGTCGCGGCCACCCGCGCCGAGCAGGACGATTACGAGGCGCCGGACGGCACCATGGTCTATGCCCGGCAACTGACGCGCAACGGCCTCGCCACGCTGGGCTGGACCATGCAGGACGGGCAGCGCCTGACGCTGGGGGCGACGCGGCTCGCCAAGGATTACATGACCGGCCGGTCGAGCGGCGCGCCGCGCGATACCGACCTGCGGACCGACAGCCTGTCGCTGGGCTACGAGGCGCCGGACCTCGCCGGCTGGACGGTCGAGGGGCAGATCTACGACACCGGCACCTCGATCCGGCAGCAGCCGTTGAACGCGGCGCTGAACCCGGTGGGCCTGCCGCGCTCCTACGAGACCGGCACGCAGGGCCTGCGGCTGGAAGGCCGCCGCACGGCGGAATTCGCGGGCCGGACGCATGAGCTGCGGCTGACGCTGGAGGGGTTCCGCGACAAGGTGACCACCGACGATCCGACGGGCGGCAGCCTCACCCCCTCGGGCGAGCGGGAGTTCTGGTCGCTGGCGGCGGAGGATCGCATGGCTTTCGGGGCGGCGACCGTCACCTTCGGCCTCAGCGCCGACCGCTACGCGCTGGACAGCACGGCCGCCGCCTCCTCGGGCCGGGCGATCTCGCCGCGGCTGGCGCTGGAGCTGCCGTTCGGCGCCGGCTTCACGCTGCATGCCGGGGCGGCGCTGACCTATCGCCCGCCGACGCTGAACGAATCCCTCGTCGACGGCAGCCATCCCGAGCCCGCCGATTTCGACATCAAGCCCAACCCCGACCTGCAACCCGAGCGCGCCCGCAATATCGAGCTGGGCCTCGGCTATGCCGCCGACGGCCTGTTCGCCGAGGGCGACCTGTTCGAGGCGCGGGTGACGGTGTTCCGCAACCAGATCGACGACTATATCGGCCTGCGCCGGGTGGGCGGCCTGTTCGGCGGGTATTATCAATACGACAACATCGACAAGGTGCGCATCGAGGGGCTGGAGCTGGAAGCCAGCTACGAGGCGGGCCGGTTCTTCGGCTCGCTGTCCGGGCAGATCATGGACGGCAAGGATCTGACGACGGGGGGCGAGCTGTCGCGCGCCGCGCCGGACCGGCTGGTCCTGACGCTGGGCCTGCGCAACGACGACGACACGCGCGAATTCGGCGCCCGCCTGACCTCGGTCGGGGCGAAGAGCGCGGGCGATCTGCAATCGAAAAGCTGGAAGACGGTGGACCTGTTCTTCCGCCAGGATCTCACCGAGACGGCGAGTTTCGGCCTCGCGCTGAACAACATCTTCGACGAGACCTACATCCCCCATCTCGAAACCCAGCCCTCGCCAGGTGTCAACGCTCAGGCTTCGCTGATCTTCCGGTTCTGAGCCGGGAACCACCCAAGGAAAGGACTATCCCATGACCCTGACGATCAAGCTCACCGCCGACGCGGCGACCGGCGCCGGCGTGGATTTCAACGCGGATCTCGAAGCCCATTTCGACGGGTTCAAGCCCTATGAGATGCCGATCTTCCTGCCGGCCACCGATGGCGCGGAAACGACGCAGATCCTGCATCTCGACACGCCGGTCGAGGGGAGCGAGGCGCAGACCCGGCTGGTGCTGCTGGACGGCAGCGACTTCCAGTACACCTTCTCGAACCATTCGGTGAGCGGCACGCTCGACACCGTGCGGCTCGGCCGGCTCGGCCCGGCCTGGGATGCCGGCAAGGGCGATCTGGCGGTGGACAAGAACGGCCGCGTGTCGAAGATGGCCGACAGCATCACCATCGGCAACCTGAACATCGTCAACCCGGTCGGCGAGAAGGGCGAGGTGCATGAGATCGTCTCCGGCATGATGGGCGGCGGCCTGAACGGGCTGGAGGCCGATCCGACCGCGCTTTTCAAGCATGTCTGGGCCGAGGCGCATGACGTGACGGGCTCGACCGGCGCCGACCGCTACGCCGGCACCAAGTTCGGCGACATCGCGCGCGGCCTCGGCGGCGCGGATGTGCTGGCCGGCAAGGGAGGGGCCGACACGCTTTCCGGCGGCGCGGGCAACGACACGCTTTCCGGTGGCGCCGCCGCCGACAGCCTTGCCGGCGACGCCGGCGCCGATGTGTTGCGGGGCGAGGCCGGAAACGATGTGCTGAAAGGCGGCGCGGGCGCGGATGTGCTGATCGGCGCCGCCGGGGCCGACACGCTCGACGGCGGGATCGGGGCGGACCGGCTCGAGGGTGGCGCGGGCGCCGACCGGCTGACGGGCGGGGCGGGGGCGGATGTCTTCGTCTTCGCCACGGTCGCCGCGGCGAAGGGCGATCAGATCACGGATTTCCGCATCAAGCAGGGCGATGCGATCGACCTTGCCGCCATCGACGCGCGCGGCAACGTCAAGGGCAACCAGTCCTTCACCCTGATCGGCGACGACGCCTTCTCCAAGACCTCCGGCGAGCTGCGGGTCTGGAGCGCGGAGGGCCACACCTTCGTCGCCGGCGATGTGAACGGCGACGGCAAGGCCGATTTCACCCTGACGCTGACCGGCGCCCTCGCGCTGACCGAGGCGCATTTCCTGCTCTGAGCGGGAGCCACGCTGACCCCGATGTGATCCGGCCCGCGCCGGATCACGCCATACGGCGCTTGCACGGCCCCACGCAGCCCCTAAACTGCGGGAAACTCAACAGGAGCCGTTCGGTGTTTCGATTCAGCAGATATTTTGCCACCCTTGCCACCGTGACCGGCCTCGCGCTGCCGGCCATGGCGGCGCCTTGCAGCAATACCGGCGGCGAATACGAAAGCTGGAAGCCGGTGATGGCGCGCGAGGCTTCGGCCGCCGGTGTGGGCGAGCGCGGCATCGCGGCGCTGATGGCCTCGAAATACGCCTCCAAGACCATCGCGGCCGACCGCAACCAGAAGAGCTTCAAATACTCGCTCCAGAAATTCATGCAGGTGCGCGGGGCCGACACGATCGTCGCGCAGGGCCGCAAGCGCAAGGCGCAGAATGCCGGCTTCTATCAGGGGCTGGAGGCGCGCTATGGCGTGCCGGCCGGCGTCATCATCGCCATTCACGGGATGGAGACCGGCTTCGGCGGTTTCATGGGCGACAGCAACGTCGTCTCGGCCATCGCCACGCTGGCCTATGACTGCCGCCGCTCGGACTATTTCACGCCGCATCTGATCGCGGCGCTGGTGCTGGTGGATCAGGGCGTGATCTCGCCCAAGTCGGTCGGCGCCAAGCATGGCGAGGTGGGCCATACCCAGTTCCTGCCCGGAAACGTGCTGCGCTACGGCGTGGACGGCAATGGCGACGGCCGGATCGACCTGACCAACCAGGCGGATGCGCTGGCCTCCACCGCGAATTTCCTGGCCCAGAAGGGCTGGCGGCCCGGCGCGGGCTACCAGGAGGGCGAGCCGAATTTCGCGGTGATCCGCGAATGGAACGCCGCGACCGTCTATCAGCAGGCCATCGCCATCATGGGCGCGAAAATCGACGGTTGAGCGCGTTTTCCCTCTTGCGCCAGGGGGGCGGCTGGCTTAGACACCCGCCACCGACAGCGGTCCGTTCGTCTATCGGTTAGGACACCAGGTTTTCAACCTGGGAAGAGGGGTTCGACTCCCCTACGGACTGCCAAGGTTTCCCCTCCCCGACAGTATCGCGCAAGGTCGCATCGGATGGATCTCCGGCTTGAAATCCGGGGCGTGAAGGCGTATCCCGGCGCCCTGAAAAGGCGCGTGGCGCAATGGCAGGACATTTAGACATGGCGAAGGTCTCCCCCCTCCAGTTCATCCAGCAGGTGCGCACCGAGGTGGGCAAGGTGGTCTGGCCCTCGCGGCGCGAGGTGATGCTGACCACGGTCATGGTCTTCATCATGGCCGCGCTGACCGCCACCTTCTTCAGCCTGATCGACCTGGCGATCCGCACCGGGCTTTCGGTCGTGGTGGGCGGCTTCGGCGCCTGAGCGCGGATCACGCGGATTTTCCTTGTAATCCGGGGTGGGGAGGGCTATCCCCACGCCAAAGAACGGGAAGCCGGCGCGCAGCGATTCGAGTTGCGCGCTGTTTTTTGTTCGGGGCGGGGGCTGCAAGCCCCTGAAACTACAGGATGAACGGGGCGGCGCCCAGGCGGCGCATCCTCGGGGCGAAGGTGAAGGCAGCATGGCGAAGCGGTGGTATTCGGTGAGCGTCCTCTCGAATTTCGAGAAGAAGGTCGCCGAGCAGATCAGGCAAGCCGTGGCGGAGAATGGCCTCGAGGACGAGATCGAAGAGGTTCTCGTCCCGACCGAGGAGGTCATCGAGGTGCGCCGCGGCAAGAAGGTCTCGTCCGAGCGCCGCTTCATGCCGGGCTATGTGCTGGTGCGGATGGAGATGTCCAATCGCGGCTATCACCTGATCTCGTCGATCAACCGGGTGACCGGCTTCCTCGGCCCGCAGGGCAAGCCGATGCCGATGCGCGACGCCGAGGTGAACGCGATCCTCAACCGCGTCGAGGAGGGCGAGGCCGCGCCGCGCACCCTGATCCGCTTCGAGATCGGCGAGAAGGTCAAGGTGGTCGACGGCCCGTTCGAGGGCTTCGACGGCATGGTCGAGGGCGTCGACGAAGAGCATAGCCGCCTGAAGGTGACGGTCTCGATCTTCGGGCGCGCCACCCCGGTGGAACTGGAATTCACTCAGGTCTCCAAGGAGCTCTGAGTGCATCTCGTGGGAGGCGAGGGGCGGCGCGCCCCGGACCGGACCACTAAACCTTGCGCCTGACGGCGCGGTGACAAAGGAGACGGCCAGATGGCCAAGAAAGTGATCGGCAGCCTCAAGCTGCAAGTGAAGGCCGGTCAGGCCAACCCCTCCCCGCCGGTCGGCCCGGCGCTGGGTCAGCGCGGCCTGAACATCATGGCCTTCGTGAAGGAATTCAACGCGAAGTCCGCCGACCTGCCGCCCGGCACCCCGACGCCGGTCGTCATCACCTATTACCAGGACAAGTCGTTCAGCCTCGAGCTGAAGACGCCTCCGGCCTCCTACCTGCTGAAGGTCGCCGCCGGCCTGCCGCCGGTCGGCAAGCGGAACCGTCCGAAGGGCTCCACCAAGCCGGGCCGCGAAGTGGCCGGCAAGGTGACCGCGGCGCAGATCCGCCAGATCGCCGAAACCAAGATGAAGGACCTGAACGCGAACTCCGTCGAGGCCGCGATGCAGATCATCCTCGGCTCGGCCAAGTCCTGCGGCATCGAAGTGAAGGGCTGAGACCATGGCGAAAATCGGTAAGCGCAGCAAGGCCGCCCGCGTGGCTTTCGAAGGCAAAGAGCTGATCTCGGTCGAGGATGCGGTGAAGCTGATCAAGTCGGCGGCTTCGGCCAAGTTCGACGAGACGCTGGAAATCGCGATGAACTTGGGCGTCGACCCGCGCCATGCGGACCAGATGGTCCGCGGCGTGGTGCAACTGCCGAACGGCACCGGCAAGACCGTGCGCGTGGCGGTGTTCGCCCGCGGCGCCAAGGCCGACGAGGCCAAGGCGGCGGGCGCCGACATCGTGGGCGCCGAGGACCTGCTGGAAACCATCCAGGGCGGCAAGATCGAGTTCGATCGCTGCATCGCCACCCCGGACATGATGCCGCTGGTCGGCCGTCTGGGCAAGATCCTCGGGCCGCGCAACCTGATGCCGAACCCGAAGGTCGGCACGGTGACCATGGATGTGGCCGGCGCCGTCGGCAACGCCAAGGGCGGCGAAGTGCAGTTCAAGGTCGAGAAGGCCGGCGTGATCCATGCCGGCATCGGCAAGGTGTCGTTCGACGAGGCCAAGCTGGCCGAGAACGTCCGCGCCTTCGTCGACGCGGTGACCCGCGCCAAGCCGGCCGGGGCGAAAGGCACCTATGTGAAGAAGGTGTCGCTGTCCTCGACCATGGGGCCGGGCGTCTCGCTCGACCTCGCGTCGACGGCCTCGGCCTGATCGGCCGAATGTGATTCCCGACCCTTCGGGGAAGGGATGGCGGGGCGGCGACGCCCCGTCCTGTCCGAGACGGCGGGTGATGCGCAAACATCATAAATCCTGCCCGAGATGGGGATCGAGATTGAAGGCGCCTTCGGGTGGTCTTGGCCTCGGGACCCGTTAAGCGGACCCGAACGCCCCTCGCGAGGGGGGCCAATACGAGCCGGGGGGAAACCCCCAAACTTGGAGTGAACCTGTGGATAGAGCCCAGAAAGAGAAAGTGGTCGAGGAACTCGGCCAGATCTTCGCAAGCTCTGGCGTGGTTGTGGTTGCACACTACGCGGGTATCACGGTTGCCGAGATGCAGGACCTGCGCGCGCAGATGCGCGAAGTGGGCGGGTCCGTACGCGTTGCCAAGAACAAGCTCGCCAAGATCGCCCTTGAAGGGAAACCCGCCGCGAAGATGGGTGACCTGCTCACGGGCATGACCGTGCTGTCCTTCTCGGAAGACCCTGTGGCTGCGGCCAAGGTCTGCGACGCCTATGCCAAGAAAAACGACAAGTTCGTGATTCTGGGCGGGGCGATGGGCGACACGGTGCTGGACCTGGCCGGTGTGAAAGCCGTGGCCGCCCTGCCGTCGCGTGAAGAGCTCATCGCTCAGATCGTGTCCTGCATCGGTGCGCCCGCCTCGAACATCGCCGGGGCCATTGGCGCGCCTGCTTCGAACATCGCTGGCATCCTCAAGACCATCGAGGAAAAGGCTGCGGCCTGATCCTCGGGATATTCGCGTGGGACGACCCAATCTCGTTGGACCCCCATCTCAACTGAACGGAAGTGTAAAATGGCTGATCTCAAAGCTCTCGCCGAACAAATCGTCGGTCTGACCCTCCTGCAAGCCCAGGAACTGAAGAACATCCTGAAGGATGACTACGGCATCGAGCCCGCCGCCGGCGGCGCCGTGATGGTTGCCGGCCCGGCCGCTGGCGCCGCTGCCCCGGCCGAGGAAGAAAAGACCGAATTCGACGTCGTCCTGACCGATGCCGGCGCCAACAAGATCAACGTGATCAAGGAAGTGCGCGCGATCACCGGCCTGGGCCTCAAAGAAGCCAAGGACCTGGTGGAAGCCGGCGGCAAGGTGAAGGAAGGCGCTTCGAAAGCCGACGCCGAAGCGATGAAGAAGAAGCTCGAAGAGGCTGGCGCCAAGGTCGAGCTGAAGTAATCCCGCCGATGCCGCTGGCATCGTGAGGATCACGGAAATCAGGCTGGGTCCGACCGCGCGTCGGGCCCAGCCGAACCTGTCTTGGAAGGCGCTTCGCGAAGCCCCTTCCCAGGCGCGGTTCGAGGCTCGGGAGCGGCCCTTCGGGAGGGGCCGCATGAATGGAGCCTCCCCCCTGATCGCATTCGGCGCGCGCCTGAGCCCCGACAGGCTGCGCGTCGGCGAAACAGAAAGGTGACGATGAGCATGGCTCAGAGCTACGTTGGCCAGAAGCGGATCCGCCGCTACTATGGCAAGATCCGTGAAGTCCTTGAAATGCCGAACCTCATCGAGGTTCAGAAATCCTCGTACGACCTGTTCCTGAAATCGGGCGACGGCCCGAAGGCGCAGGACGGCGAGGGCATCCAGGGCGTCTTCCAGTCGGTCTTCCCGATCAAGGATTTCAACGAGACCGCCGTTCTGGAATTCGTGAAATACGAGCTGGAAAAGCCGAAATACGACGTGGACGAATGCCAGCAGCGCGACATGACCTATGCCGCGCCGCTGAAGGTGACGCTGCGCCTGATCGTGTTCGATGTCGACGAGACCACCGGCGCCCGGTCGGTCAAGGACATCAAGGAACAGGATGTCTACATGGGCGACATGCCCCTGATGACCGCGAACGGCACGTTCATCGTGAACGGCACCGAGCGCGTCATCGTCAGCCAGATGCACCGCTCTCCCGGCGTGTTCTTCGACCATGACAAGGGCAAGACCCATTCCTCGGGCAAACTGCTGTTCGCCTGCCGCATCATCCCGTATCGCGGCTCCTGGCTGGACTTCGAGTTCGACGCCAAGGACATCGTGTTCGCCCGCATCGACCGCCGCCGCAAACTGCCGGTGACGACGCTGCTCTATGCGCTCGGCATGGATCAGGACGCCATCATGGCCTCCTATTACGACACCGTGACCTTCCGGCACGAGCGCAACAAGGGCTGGGTCACCCGGTTCTTCCCCGATCGCGTGCGCGGCACCCGGCCGAGCTACGATCTGGTGGACGCGGCCTCGGGCGAGGTCATCCTGAAGGCGGGCGAGAAGGCCACGCCGCGGATGGTGAAGAAGTGGATCGACGAGGGCAAGGTCACCGAGCTTCTGGTGCCCTTCGACCATATCCTCGGCCGCTATGTGGCGCGCGACCTCATCAACGAGGATACGGGCGAGATCTGGGTCGAGGCCGGTGACGAGATCACCATGGATTACGACCGCGATGGCGAGGTGAAGGGCGGCACGCTGAAGCTGCTGCTCGACCAGGGCATCACCGAGATCCCGGTGCTCGACATCGACAACGTGAATGTCGGCCCCTATATCCGCAACACCATGGCGGCGGACAAGAACTGGAACCGGGACACCGCGCTGATGGACATCTATCGCGTGATGCGTCCGGGTGAGCCGCCGACCGTCGAGGCGGCCAGCACCCTGTTCGACACGCTGTTCTTCGACAGCGAGCGTTACGATCTCTCGGCCGTGGGCCGGGTGAAGATGAACATGCGCCTCGATCTCGGCAAGCCGGACACCCAGCGCACGCTGGACCGCAGCGACATCGTGGCCTGCATCAAGGCGCTGGTCGAGCTGCGCGACGGCAAGGGCGAGATCGACGACATCGACCATCTCGGCAACCGCCGGGTGCGTTCGGTCGGCGAGCTGATGGA
>JBDHSR010000065.1:0-11888 GCA_039808305.1 Gemmobacter sp.
CAAGGCGCGCAGCGCCGCCGGGCAGCGCCCGACCGCCCCCTCGGGCGGGCGCTTCGGGGACGTTGGCGCGATGATCTATCATAGGCGGTGCTTCACCATAAAGCGGCGACCACAGCCGTCACAGCGCCCACCCGGCGGTCGGGCGCTGCCCTCTGTGGCGCGGGATGTCGGGGGCGAAAGCCGATGGAGGGCGCCGCCTTAGCCCTTCTTGCGCCGCAGCGCCGCCTTGAACTCCGCCGCGCGGAAGGCGCCGATCAGGAAGCCCGCGCCGAAATAGCTCGCCATTCCGCCGCCGACCAGCGCCCCCAGCGCGAGCCAGCGCCAGCGCGGCGCGTCGAGCGCGGGGCCGAGCGCCAGCGTCAGCGCCCAGAGCACCGCCGCCATCGCCGCGCAGGCCAGCAGGATGCGGGGCAGGCGGCTGCGCAGCCGCGCGTCGAACCGCGCCGCCTCGTCCATCCCGCGCGAGCCCCACCAGAGCTGCGCCACCATCACCCAGCCCGACACCGTGGTCGCCAGCGCCGCGGCGAGGAACCCCATCACCGGCATCAGCCCCACCGCGAAGGCGGCATTCACCACCATCGACCAGACGGCATAGCGGAACGGCCGCCTTGTATCCTCGCGCGCGTAGTAAAGCGGCTGCAACACCTTGTGCAGCACGAAGGCCGGCAGGCCGAGGCCATAGGCCGCCAGCGCCAGCGCGGTATTGGCGGTATCGTCCGCCCCGAAGGCGCCGCGCTGGAACAGCACCTGCACCAGCGGCATGGCGATCACCACCAGCGCCACGGCGGCGGGAAGCGTCAGGGCCAGCGCGAATTCGGCGCCCCGGTTGAAGGCCGCCCGCCCGCCCTCGGCATCGCCGGCGCGCAGCCGGCGCGAGAGCTCGGGCAGCAGCGCCGTGCCGATGGCGATGCCGACCACCCCCAGCGGCAATTGGTAAAGCCGGTCGGCATAGGAGAGCCAGGCCACCGCGCCCTCGGTATGCGAGGCGACCTGCCGGCCGACCAGCAGGTTGATCTGCACCACCCCGCCGGCCAGGATCGCCGGGCCCGCGATGATCGCCAGCCGCTTCAGATCCGCCGTCCAGCGCGGCAGGCCGAGGGTGAAGCGATGCCCCGCCTGCCTTGCCGAGAACCAGGTATAGGCGAATTGCAGCAGGCCGGTGAGCGGCAGCGTCCAGGCCAGCGTCAGCCCCATGTCCCAGCCCCGCCAATCCGCCAGCCACATCGCCGCGATGAAGGCGAGGTTCATCAGCACCGGCACGAACCCGGCCTCGGTGAAGCGGCCCTTGGTCACCAGCACGCCGGAGAGCAGCGCCACGAGGCTCACGAAGAGGATATAGGAAAAGCCGATCTCGCCGAACCGCACCGCCAGGTCGAACCGCTCGTCGCCGGCGAAGCCCGAGGCCATGGCCCAGACCAGCCAGGGCATCGCCAGCGTGCCGATGACGGTGAACACCACCAGCAGCGCCGCCATGCCGTTGAAGGCGTCCTGCGCGAAGCCCTGCGCGTCCTCGCCCGCCTCGGCCTTCTTGGCGAACATCGGCACGAAGGCCTGGTTGAACGCCCCCTCGGCGAAGAAGCGGCGGAACATGTTGGGCAGCGACTGCGCCACATAGAAGGCGTCGGCCACCGCCCCGGCGCCGAGGTAATTCGCCATCAGCACGTCGCGCGCGAAGCCCGCCCCGCGCGACAGCAGCGTCCAGCCCCCGAGGGTGACGACATTGCGGATCAGACCCTTGCTCATCCCTGCGCGCGCTGCGCCCCCTCGGTGATCGCCTGCCGCAATTTCTTCTCCAGCGCCTCCTGCTTGTGCTTCTGGTGCAGCTTCAGCCCGAACATGTCCTTGACGTAGAAACTGTCCACCACCTGCGCCCCGAAGGTCGCGATCACGGCGGAGGCGATGTAGATGTTGTTCGCCGCCAGCGTCCGCGTCAGATCGTAAAGCAGCCCCGGACGGTCGCGGGTGTCGACCTCGATGATGGTGTAGATGTCGGAACCCTCGTTGTCGAAGGTGATATGGGTGGGGAAGCGGAATTCGCGCTCGCGCTTCTTCACCTTGTCGCGGCCGGCCAGCGCCTCGCGCGGCAGCACCTCGCCGCGCAGGGTCTTGTCGATCATCTGGCGCAGCCGGGGCAGGCGGGCCTCCTCGTAGGGATGGCCGTCGGCGTCCTGCACCCAGAACACCGCCGTCGCATAGCCGTCCTTCGAGGTATAGGTGCGCGCGTCCACCACATTGGCGCCGACCAGCGCCAGCGCGCCAGCCAGCCGCGAGAAGATGCCCGGATGGTCGGCCAGCGCGAAACAGGCCCGCGTCGCGTCGCGCGCCGGATCGGGATGCAGGTCGATGCGGATCTCGGTGTCGGCCAGATCGCGCAGCAGCCGGGCGAAGACCGCATGCGTCTCGGTCAGCAGGCCCTGCCAGTAGGGCGGATAATGCCGCTCCATCTCCTGCGCCAGCGCCGCCTCGTCCCAGCCGGCCAGCGTCTCGCGCAGCTGCTGCTTGGCCTCGGCCTCGCGCAGGCCGCGGTTGAGATGTTCCAGCCCGCCCTCCAGCGCCGCCGCCGTGTCGGTGTGCAACTGGCGCAGCAGCATGGCCTTCCAGTTGTTCCAGGTGCCGGGGCCGACGCCGCGGATGTCGCAGACCGTGAGCACGGTCAGCAGGTCCAGCCGCTTGCGCGTCTTCACCAGCTTGGCGAAATCGCGCACCGTGCGCGGATCGCCGATGTCGCGCTTCTGCGCCATGTCGGACATCAGCAGGTGATAGCGCACCAGCCATTCCACCGTCTCGCATTCCTCGGGATCGAGCCCGAGGCGCGGCGCCACCCGCCGGGCGATCTGCGCGCCGAGGATCGAATGGTCCTCGGGCCGGCCCTTGCCGATGTCGTGCAGCAGCAGCGCGACATAGAGCACCCGCCGGTTCACCCCCGCCGTCAGGATCGACGACGACAGCGGCAGATCCTCCACCAGCTCGCCGCGCTCGATCTGGGCGAGGGTGGAGATGCACTGGATGATATGCTCGTCCACCGTGTAATGGTGGTAGACGTTGAACTGCATCATCGCCACGATCGGCTCGAATTCCGGGATGAAGGTGCCGAGCACGCCGAGCTCGTTCATCCGCCTGAGCGAGCGTTCCGGGTTGCCATGCTTCAGCAGCAGGTCGAGGAAGATGCGCCGCGCCTCCGGGTCGTCGCGCATGCCGTCGTCGATCAGGTGCAGGTTCGCCGCCACCAGACGCATGACATTGGGATGCAGCAGATAGCCGGTGCGCAGGCCCTCCTCGAACACCCGCAGCATGTTCAGCTTGTCGGCGAGGAATTTCTTCGGATCGGCCACGTCGAGCCGCCCCTGCACCAGCCGGAAACCGGGGCGCACCTTGCGGCGGCGGAAAAGGCCTGCCAGCCGCGCCTCGGGCTTGGCGTGGCGCGCCTCCAGCTCGGTCAGGAAGACGCGGGTCAGCTCGCCCACCCGCGTGGCGTGGCGGAAATAGTCCTGCATGAAGACCTCGACCGCGCGCCTGCCGCCCGCGTCGTGATAGCCCATCCGCGCCGCCACCTCGACCTGCATGTCGAAGGTGAGCTGGTCCATGGCGCGCTTGCAGATGTAGTGCAGATGGCAGCGCACCGCCCAGAGGAAGGTCTCGGCCCGGCTGAAGGTGGCGTATTCCTCGGCGCTGAGCAGCCCCGCCTGCACCAGCCCCGCCGCGTCATGCACCCGGTGCAGGTATTTGCCGATCCAGTAGAGCGTTTGCAGATCGCGCAGCCCGCCCTTGCCCTCCTTCACGTTCGGCTCCAGCACATAGCGCTGGCCGCCCTGCCGCTTGTGGCGTTCGGCGCGTTCCTTCAGCTTGGCCTCGATGAACTCGGCGCCGGTCTTGCGGAAGAGCCCGGTCCAGAGCGCGTGGTCGAGATCGCGCGCCAGCGCCGCGTCGCCGGTGATGAAGCGGTGTTCCAGCAGCGCGGTGCGGATGGTGACATCCTCGCGCCCGAGGCGGAGGCAATCCTGCACCGTGCGCGAGGAATGGCCGACCTTCAGCTTCAGGTCCCACAGGATGTAGAGCATGGTCTCGATCACGCTCTCGGCCCAGGGGGTGATCTTCCAGGGCGTGAGGAACAGCAGGTCCACGTCGGAGAACGGCGCCATCTCGGCCCGGCCGTAGCCGCCGACCGCCAGCACCGCCAGCCGCTCGGCCTCGGCCGGATCGGGCTGCGGGTGGAAATGGTGGCGCGCGAGGTCGAAGGCGAGGGTGACCAGCGTGTCGGTCAGATGGCTCTGCGCCCGGGTCAGCGCGCGCGCCTCCAGCGGATGGGCGGCGAAGGCGCGCGCGAGGGCGGCGTTGCCGGCGGCCTTCGCCTCGGCCAGATGGCGCACCGCCAGCGCGCGGGCGGCGCGCGGGTCGGGGTCTTCCGCGATTTCGGCGGCGATGGCGGCGGAAAGGGCGCGGGGGTCGATGATCTCGACCCCCGGCAGCAGCATGTCCTGCATGGCGTTCGCGTCGGGCAATTCGGGTCCGGCCTCAGTATCCGGCGCCCGAGAAGCTGCGCGGCGCCGGCTCCAGGATGGTGAGCTGGTTGTTCTGGATGGTGGCGACGGCGAGGCCGCGCTCGTTGGTGCCGTCGGGGCGCAGCCGGAAGATGCCGCTGACGCCGACGAAGCCCGACCCCTGGGTCAGCGCCGAGGCGCTCAGCGCGTTGCGGTTGCCGCGCGAGACCAGCGCGCCGAGGGCGGCGATCCCGTCATAGGCCAGCCCGGCGATCGGCAGCGGCGGCTCGCCATAGGCGGCCTGGTAGCGCGACTGGAACTGGTTGTAGAGGCCGGGATCGGGCAGCGCGAACCAGCCGCCCTGCACGCCGGGCAGGCTCAGCGTCGCGGCCGGGATGTCCCAGCGGGTCAGGCCGAGGAAGGCGGTGGAGGGCGGGCTCACCCCGTTGTCGCGCAGCACCTGCGTCATCAGCGGCAGCGCGCCGGCCGTGTCGGCGGTCAGGAACACCGCCTGCGCGCCGCTGCTGCGCACGGCGCCGGCGATGGCGGGGGCGGCGCTCATGATGCCGTTCTGCGAGAATTCGTAGGATTGCACGCCGACGACCTGGCCCCCCGCCGCCGAGACGCCGCGCTGGATCGCCGCCTTGCCGACCTCGCCGGGGATGTTGCGGTCATGCACCACCAGCACCTTCGACTTGCCGTTCCTGACCGCGAACCGGCCCAGCCGGTCGGCGGTGTTCTGGAAGGTCGGCCCGAGGACGAAGACATTGCCGCCCGCGATGTCGGTGTTGTTGGAGAAGGAGAGCACGTTCACCCCGCGCCCCGCCACGGCCACGCCCGCCG
The DNA here is from genome assembly GCA_039808305.1 of Gemmobacter sp. Taxonomy (GTDB): domain Bacteria; phylum Pseudomonadota; class Alphaproteobacteria; order Rhodobacterales; family Rhodobacteraceae; genus Gemmobacter. The sequence goes on from JBDHSR010000065.1 coordinate 5,322, forward strand.
CGTTGGCCTCCTGCGCGTAGACCGGGCCGAGGATGATCTTCGCGCCCTCGTCCACCGCCTTGATCGCCTGCGCCTGCGCCTGCGCCGGCTGGCCGGCGGTGGGATAGACCCGCAGGTCCACCTTCACGTTGCCCAGGTCGGAGATCGCCAGCCGCGCCGCGTTCTGGAGGCTGCGCGCCAGCAGCTCGTCCTGCGCCTGGCCCGAGCCCGAGGGCACCAGCAGCGCCACCTGCACCGGCGCGCCGGGGTCGATCTGCGGCCCGGAACCGCCGCCCGGCCCGGCGGCCGGGACGCAGGCGCTCAGCACGGCCGCCCCCGCCAGCATGGCGGCACGGACAAAGGGCAGACGGGCCAGCGACTTGCGGGCCAGCGGGAAAACGGAGAACATGCGGACTTCCTCACTTTCGGGGCGCGGCGGATCGCGGCGAGAATAAGCGCCGCCGCCGGGGATGTAAACTTTCGTGCAGGGGGCGCGGGCTGGGATGGGCGAATTGGGGCCGCAACGCGGCAGGCTGGAGCCGGGGCTGCATTTCATCGCCACGCCGATCGGCGCGGCGCGCGACATCACGCTGCGCGCGCTCGACATCCTCGCCTCGGCCGATGTGCTGGCGGCCGAGGATACCCGCACCCTGCGCCACCTGATGGAGATCCATGGCGTGCCGCTCGCCGGCCGGCCGCTCGTCGCCTATCACGACCATAACGGCGAGCAGGCCCGGCCGCGCCTGCTCGCCGCGCTGGCCGAGGGGAAAAGCGTGGCCTACGCCTCGGAGGCGGGCACGCCGCTGGTCGCCGACCCGGGCTATCAACTCGGCCGCGCCGCCATCGCGGCGGGGCATCGCGTGCTGGCGGCGCCCGGCCCCTCGGCGGTGCTGGCGGCGCTGACCGTCTCGGGCCTGCCGAGCGACCGCTTCCTCTTCGCCGGCTTCCCCCCGAGCTCCGGCGCGGCGCGGCAGGACTTCCTGAAAGGCGTCGCGGGCGGCGACGCGACGGCGATCCTCTATGAAAGCCCGAAGCGGATTCAGAAATTGTTAGGGGAATTGGGAGAGAGTGTGGAGGCGGAACGGCCCGTCGTGGTCTGCCGCGAACTGACCAAGCGATTCGAGGAGGTGACGCGCGGCACCCTGGCAGAGGTGCGGGCGGCCTTCGAGGGGCGCGAGGTGAAGGGCGAGATCGTGGTGCTGATCGGCCGCGCCCCGGCGCGGGCGGTGGAGGCGGCGGATCTGGATGCGGCGTTGCGGCAGGCGTTGCGCGGGCATCGCGTGAAGGAGGCGGCGGCGCTGGTGGCCGGCGCGCTCGGCCTGCCGAAGCGCGAGGTCTATCAGCGGGCGCTGAAACTGGGAGAGGATTGATGCGGCGGGAACGGGGAGAGACGGCGTGGCACCGCGGGGCGGCGGCCGAGGGCTGTGTCGAGCGGGTCTATGAGCGGGGCGGTCGCCGCATCGTGGCGCGGCGCTGGCGCGGGCAGGGCGGCGAGATCGACCTGGTGGCGCGCGACGGGGCGGAGGTGATCTTCATCGAGGTGAAGGCGAGCCGGACCCATGCCGCCGCGGCGGAGCGGCTGGGGCCGCGGCAGATGGCGCGGATCTGCGCGGCGGCCTCGGAATATCTGGCGGGCGAGCCGCTCGGGCAACTGACGCCGGCGCGCTTCGATGTGGCGCTGGTCGACGGGCAGGGCCGGGTGGAGATTCTCGAAAACGCCTTCGCGGCCTGATTGCATCGGCCGGCCGGCTCGGGCAGGAAGGGGGCGATAGCAGGAGGATTTCCGATGCGCCTCAGGGTTGCCTTGCAGATGGATCCGATCGGATCCGTCAATATCGACGCCGACAGCACGTTCCGCATTGCGCTCGAGGCGCAGGCGCGCGGGCATGACCTGTTCTTCTACACGCCCGACCGGCTGGCCTTCGTCGAAGGGCGCGTGGTGGCGCGGGGCTTTCCGATCGAACTGCGGCGGGAGGTCGGAAACCATGTGAGCTACGGGCCGGAGACCGAGGTCGATCTGGGCGCGTTCGATGTGGTCTGGCTGCGGCAGGACCCGCCTTTCGACATGGGCTATATCACCACGACGCATCTGCTGGAGATGATCCATCCGAAGACGCTGGTGGTGAACGATCCGTTCTGGGTGCGCAACAGCCCCGAGAAGCTGCTGGTGCTGCGCTTCCCGCAACTCACGCCGCCCACCGCCATCGCGCGGGATCTGCGGACCATCCGCGAGTTCAAGGCGCGCCATGGCGACATCATCCTCAAGCCGCTTTACGGCAATGGCGGGGCCGGGGTGTTCCGGCTGGACGAGAACGACCGCAACCTGTCCTCGCTTTACGAATTGTTCACCTCGATGAGCCGCGAGCCGATGATCGTGCAGAAATTCCTGCCCGCCGTGGCCAGGGGCGACAAGCGGGTGATCCTGGTCGATGGCGTGCCGGTCGGCGCGATCAACCGGGTGCCGCAGGCCGGCGAGACCCGCTCGAACATGCATGTCGGCGGGCGGCCGGAAAAGGTCGGGCTGACCGAGCGCGATCTGGAGATCTGCCGCACCATCGGTCCGCTGCTGCGGGAGAAGGGGCAGGTTTTCGTCGGCATCGACGTGATCGGCGACTGGCTGACCGAGATCAACGTGACCTCGCCCACCGGCATCCAGGAGCTGGAGCGGTTCGACGGCACCAACGCCGCCGCCCGGATCTGGGAGGTCATCGAGGCGAAGCGCCGGGGGTGAGGCTCAGCCGGTAGCTGACCGCCTCGGCGACATGCGGGCTGCGCACATCGGCCGATCCGGCGAGGTCGGCGATGGTGCGCGCCACCCGCAGCACCCGGTGATAGGCGCGGGCCGAGAGGCCGAATCGCTCGACGACGCGGGTCAGCAGGGCGCGGCCCTCGGCATCGGGCGTGGCGATCTCCTCCAGGACGGCGCCTTCGGCATCGGCGTTCACCCGGATCTCCGGCCGGGCGGCGAAGCGGCGGGTCTGCACCGCGCGGGCCGCCGCCACCCGGGCCGCGATGGCGGCGGAGCTGTCGCCGGTCGGCGGCAGGTCCAGATCGGCGAAGGCGACGGGCGGCACGTCCACCCGCAGGTCGAACCGGTCCATCAGCGGGCCGGAGATCCGGCCGAGGTAGTCGTCGCCGCAGCCCGGCACCCGGGCGCAGGCGCGCGCCGGATCGGTCATGTAGCCGCATTTGCAGGGATTGGCGGCGGCGACCAGCAGGAAGCGGCTGGGATAGCGCACATGGGCATTGGCCCGCGCCACCACCACGTCGCCGGTCTCGATCGGCTGGCGCAGCGTCTCCAGCACGGCGCGGGGGAATTCCGGCAATTCGTCGAGGAACAGCACCCCGTTATGCGCCAGCGAGATCTCGCCCGGCTTCGCCCCCTTGCCGCCGCCGACGATCGCCGCCATCGAGGCGGTGTGATGCGGCTCGCGGAACGGCCGGTCGCGCGAGATCCCGCCCTCGCCCAGCAGCCCGGCGAGCGAATGGATCATCGAGGTCTCCAGCGCCTCGGCGGCGGAAAGCGGCGGCAGGATGCCGGCCAGCCGCGCCGCCAGCATCGACTTGCCGGAGCCGGGCGTGCCCACCATCAGCAGGTGATGCCGCCCGGCCGCCGCGATCTCCATCGCGCGTTTGGCGCGCTCCTGGCCCTTCACCTCGCGGAAGTCGCGGCTGCGCGGCGTCGCCGTCACCTCGCCCGCCTCGGCCGGCGCGAGCGGCGCCTGCCCGGTGAAATGTCGCACCACCTGGTCGAGCGCGCCGGCCGCCAGCACCTGCGTCGCCCCGACCCAGGCGGCCTCCGCGCCGCAGGGCCGGGGGCAGAGCAGCGCCCGGTCGGCCTCCGCCGCCGCCATCGCGGCGGGCAGCGCCCCGATCACCGGCACCAGCCGCCCGTCGAGCGACAGCTCCCCCAGCGCGACGATCCCCTCCACCTCGTCCTTCGGCAGGATGTCGAGCGCGGCGAGCAGCGCCAGCGCGATCGGCAGGTCGAAATGCGAGCCCTCCTTCGGCAGGTCGGCGGGCGACAGGTTCACCGTGACCCGCTTCGCCGGCATGGCGATGGACATCGCGGCCAGCGCCGCCCGCACCCGCTCCTTCGCCTCCGACACCGCCTTGTCGGGCAGTCCGACCACCGCGAAGCCCGGCAGGCCGGCCGAGACGGCGCATTGCACCTCGACCAGCCGCGCCTCGATCCCCTCGAATGCCACCGTATATGCCCGCGCGATCATGCCCCGCCCCGTCAACCTTCGTTAACGGAGGTAGCGCGAAATGGTTTACGAACGGTAAAGCGCCATGAAGGCGGGCCAGGCTTCCGGATCGGCCACGGTCTTGTCGCGGCAGAAGGCGTTGCAGAAGCCGAAGCGGCGGCCGTCGAGGTCCAGCACATGGGTGACCGGATCGCCGGAATAGGGGCAGGCGGCGTTCTCCGCCGCCGTCCCCTCCGCCGCGCGGGCGGGCAGCGGGCGCGGCCCCGGCCAGTCGCGGCGCGGCCAGTCGCGGCGGTAGAAATCCTGATCGGCGCCGTCGATCAGCCCCATCGCCCGCCAGCGCCGGAACGGGAGATGCGCCAGATGCGCCGCGACATAGGCCATGGCCTCGGGGCCGACCGGCAGGTTGTAGCCGGCGATGCGCGCCGCGACCGGGGCGAAGAACGCATCCGCCGCCGAATACGCGCCGCAGAGCCAGGGGCCTTCCGCCCCCGTCGTCTCGCGTGCCCAGGCCCAGAGCCGTTGCAGCCGGTCGAGATCGGCCAGCACCCCGGGCGGCGGCGCGCAGTCGCGATAGCTCACCCGCAGGTTCATCGGGCAATGCTCGCGCAGCGCGGCGAAGCCGCTATGCATCTCGGAGGCCAGCATCCGCGCCACCGCCCGCGCCGCCGGATCCCCGGGCCAGATCCCGGCGTCGGGATGGCGCGTCGCCAGTTCCTCGGCGATGGCGAGGGTCTCGGCGATGGTCACCCCCTCGGGCAGGCGCAGGGCGGGCACGGTGCGGGCCGGGAAGAAGTCGCGCAGCAGTTCCGGCAACTCGTCGGTATAGAGCCGCGCCCGGCGCAGGCCGACCGGGATGCCGAAGGCATCGAACAGCAGCCAGCCGCGCAGCGACCAGCTCGAATAGGCGCGATCGCCGATGGCGAGCGTATAGGACATCCCGGCCCCCTTCTTGTGAACAGGGCGAGGATAGCGGCGGCGGTCGCGGCGGAGAAACGGTGTTTCGTGCGGCCCGCCATCACGGATCGTGATTGATCCGCCCGGTCCGCCAGCCTCCATCCGCGAAGGCGAGTTCGGTGAGCGTCAGCGGCTCGATCCGCCGGGCGAAGACGGTCTGCACGTCGCAGCGGAGCGCCCGTTGCAGCGCGGCGAGGATCGGGCCGAAATGGCAGACCACCACCGCCTCCGCCGGCAGGGCGTCCAGCGCGGCATGGACCCGCGCCGCCATCGCGTTCCAGCTTTCGCCGCCCGGCGCGGCGACGCTGCCGTCGCCCTGCCAGAAGCCGCGGATCGGCCCGGGATCGCGCGCCTCGGCCTCGGCGAAGGTCAGGGCCTCCCAGGCGCCGAAATGGATCTCGCGCAGGCGCGGGTCATGCGGCAGGCGTGGGCGGCCGCCTTGCAGCGCATCCGCCGTGGCGACCGCCCGGGCGAGATCGGAGGAGATCACCGGCACCCCGGGCAGCAGCGCGGCAAGGCGCGCGAGACGGTCGGTATCGCTCAGGTCGGCGGCCCGGTCGGTCCAGCCGATCATCTCGCGCGCATGGGTCGGGCCGTGCCGCACCAGCCAGAGCCGCCTCATGCCAGCCGCCCCTTCAGCACCACCGGCAAGCCGGCGATCACCGCCACCGCCAGATCCGCCGCCGCCGCGAGCCGCTGGTTGAGCCGCCCCTGCTCGTCGCGGAAGCGCCGGGCCAGCGCGTTCTCCGGCACGATCGACCAGCCGACCTCGTTGGAGACCACGACGACCGGCGCCGGACAGGCCGCCAGCGCCGCCGCCAGCGCCTCGGCCTCCGCCGCGAGATCGGCCCCGGCCAGCATCCGGTTGGTCAGCCAGAGCGTCGCGCAATCGAGCAGGACCGCCTCCTCCGGCCGCGCCGCGGCCAGCGCCGCGCCCGGATCCTGCGGCGCCTCCAGCGTCCGCCAGCCGGTCCCCCGCTCGGCGCGATGCTGCGCGATGCGCGCGCGCATCTCGTCATCCCGGGCCTCCGCCGTGGCGATATAGAGCCGGGGCCGCCCCCAGCCGCTCAGCAGCGCCTCGGCGAACCGCGATTTCCCCGACCGCGCGCCGCCGAGAATGACGGAAAGCCGCGGCGGGGGCGCGGGGTCGGAAGATGCGGTCATGGCCGGCCTTTCTCTGCAAGTCCCGGAAAAAGCTATAGACCCGCCGGTCCCGCAGGCCAAGCCGGCGCGGCGCGTCCCCCTGTCGTCCGCTCCGGCCCCGGCCAGGAAAGGGGGCTTTCCGCCCCCTCGGCCTTCGGCCTCACCCCCGAGGATATTTCCACCAGAATGAAAGACCTTCCGCCTTCATTCTGGCCCAAATATCCTCAGGGGGTGAATTGAGCCGCAGGCTCAAGAGGGGGCGCGAGCGCCCCCTTCCTGC
>JBDHSR010000066.1:0-11803 GCA_039808305.1 Gemmobacter sp.
TTTCAGCGCTGGCATACCGGGCAGAAGAAACTGGAGCGTCCCGATTGCACGATCCGCTCCAGCGCCGTGCCGCAGGTCGCGCAGGGCTGGCCCTCGCGGTCGTAGACCCGGAAGGAATGCTGGAAATACCCCAGTTCGCCATCCGCCTGCCGGTAATCCTTCAGCGAGGACCCGCCGGCCTCGATCGCCTCGGCCAGCACCTCGCGGATCAGCGGCACCAGCCCCGCCGCCTCGGCAGGGCTCAGGTCGCGGGCGAGGCGGGCGGGGTGGAGGCCGGCGCGGAACAGCACCTCGCAGACATAGATATTGCCCAGCCCCGCCACCAGATGCTGGTCGAGCAGCGCCGATTTCACCGGCGTCGCGCGTCCGCGCAGGCACCCGGCCAGATAATCCTCGTGGAAATCGTTGCCGAAGGGCTCCGGCCCCAGCACGGCGAGCAGCGGATGCGCCTCCGCCGTGGCGGTGGGCATCAGATCCATCGCGCCGAAGCGGCGGGCGTCGTTGAAGGTGACGCGCGCGCCGCCCTCCATGTCGAGCACCACATGATCGTGCTTCGCCGGGGCCGGGTGCTCATGGTGGAACTGCCCCACCTGCGCCCCCGAGATCAGCATCCGCCCCGACATGCCCAGATGGATCAGCAGCGTCTCGCCGGTGGAGAGATCGGCGAGGATGTATTTCGACCGCCGCCGCAGCGCCGCCACCCGCGCGCCGGTCAGCCGCTCCGCCATCCGCTCGGGGAAGGGCCAGCGCAGGTCCGGCCGGTTCACCCGCGCCGCCGCGATCACCCGCCCCTCCATCACCGGCAGCAGGCCGCGACGGACGGTTTCGACCTCGGGCAGTTCGGGCATCGGGGTCTCCTGGACAGACAGGCCGCATTGCGGCGCGCGCATTGCGGCCTATAAGGGGTGCAAAGCCCCGCCGGGGCAAGAGCCGGATTAGCCCCATGACCGAAGACCAGAAAACCACCCATTTCGGCTTCCAGACCGTGAACGAGGCCGAGAAGGCGGGCATGGTGCATGGCGTCTTCACCCGCGTCGCCAGCCGCTACGACGTGATGAACGATGCGATGAGCCTCGGCATCCATCGGCTCTGGAAGGATGCGATGATGGACTGGCTGGCGCCGCGTCCCGGCCAGCGGCTGCTGGACGTGGCGGGGGGCACCGGCGACATCTCGTTCCGCTTCCTCAAACGCGCGGCGGGGGCCGAGGCCACCGTGCTCGACATGACCGAATCGATGCTGGTCGAGGGGCGGCGGCGGGCCGAGGCCGAGAGCATGGCCGAGCGGCTCGGCTGGGTGGTGGGCGACGCGATGGCGCTGCCCTTCCCGGCCAACAGCTTCGACGTCTACACGATCAGCTTCGGCATCCGCAACGTGACCCGCATCCAGGACGCGCTGAACGAGGCCTATCGGGTGCTGCGCCCCGGCGGGCGGCTGATGGTGCTGGAATTCAGCCGGATTCCCAATGACATGATGCAGAAGCTTTACGACCTCTACAGCTTCAACGTGATCCCGGTCATGGGGCAGATGATCGCCGGCGACCGCGACAGCTATCAATATCTGGTCGAGAGCATCCGCAAGTTCCCCGATCAGGACAGCTTCGCCGGCATGATCCGGCAGGCGGGCTTCGGGCAGGTGAAATACCGCAACCTCTCCATGGGGATCGCGGCGCTGCATTCGGGCTGGAAGATCTGATGCGGGGCCCGCACAACATCCTGCGGCTGGTCCGCACGCTGGCCACGCTGGAACGCACCGGGGCGATCAAGCAGGTGCTGGCCGCGATGGATGCGCCGCCCCGTCTGCGCGCGCTGGCCCGCGTGCTGGGCTGGCCGTTCAAATGGCTGGGCCTGAAGGGCGACCCGGCGCTGCCGCCGACGACGCGGGCGCTGACCGCACTCGGCCCGGCCTATATCAAGTTCGGCCAGATCCTGTCGACCCGCCCCGACATCGTGGGCGAGGAGCTGGCCGACCAGCTCAAATATCTCCAGGACAAGCTGCCGCCCTTCCCGGTGGCACAGGCCAAGGCGATGATCGAGGCGGAGCTGGCGCTGCCGGTCGACACGATCTTCTCCGAATTCTCCGAACCCGTCGCCGCCGCCTCCATCGCGCAGGTCCACCGCGCGCGCCTTGCCGAAACCGGCGAGGATGTGGCGGTGAAGGTGCTGCGCCCCGGCATCGAGCGCGCCTTCCGCAAGGACATCGACGCCTTCTGGTTCGCCGCGCGGACCATCGAGACGCTCTCCCCCGCCTCGCGCCGGCTGCGCCCGCTGGACGTGATCGCCCATTTCGAGGGCGTGGTGATGGGCGAGCTCGACCTGCGGCTGGAGGCGGCGGCGGCGGCGGAATTCGCCGCCAATACCGCGAAGGACGAGGGCTTCCGCGTGCCGCAGCCGCAATGGGCGCTGTGCTCGCGCAACGTGATGACGCTGGGCTGGGCCGAGGGCATCGCGCTTGCCGACAATGCCGCGCTGGACGCGGCGGGGCAGGACCGGGTGCGTCTCGGCGCGCGGGTCCTGCAACTGTTCCTCAGCCACGCGCTGCGCGATGGCTTCTTCCATGCCGACATGCATCAGGGCAACCTGAAGGTGGCCGCCGATGGCGACATCATCGCCTATGATTTCGGCATCATGGGGCGGCTCGACGAATATACCCGCCGGGTCTATGCCGAAATCCTCTACGGTTTCATCCGCAAGGATTACCGCCGCGTCGCCGAGGTGCATTTCGAGGCGGGCTATGTCCCCGCCGACCGCGACATGGACGAATTCGCCCGCGCCCTGCGGGTGGTGGGCGAGCCGATCTTCGGCATGGACGCGAGCCGGATCTCCATGGCGCGGCTTCTGGCCTATCTCTTTGAAGTCACCGAAAGATTCGGGATGCAAACCCGGACCGAGCTGATCCTGCTGCAACGCACCATGGTCGTGGTCGAGGGCGTGGCGCGCGGGCTCGACCCGCATATCAACATCTGGCAGGTCGCCCGGCCCATCGTCGAGGGCTATGTGGCGCGCAATATCGGCCCGCGCGCGCTGGCGCGCGATCTGGTGCAGACGGTGCGGGTGCTGGGCCGGTTCGGCCCCAAGCTGCCGGGTCTGGTCGAGGCGCAACTGGTCAGGCAGGCGCGGCTGGAGCCGGAGCCGCGCCCCGCGCTGCATCCGGCGCTCTGGATGCTTGCCGGCGGCGGGCTGGTCGCCGCCGGGGTGGCGCTGGGGGCGCTGCTGTAGCCGTTAACCCGGCCTTTACCCTTCCCGCCGCAGACTGGCGGCATGACCCGAATCCGCGCCCTTCACGAAGCCCCGCTGCCGCTCTTCGCCCCGCCCGGCGACGCGGACGAAGCGGTGGCGCCGCTGGAGGGCCGGCTGCCCTCCTATATCGCCGATCACCGCAAGCGGCTGCGCAGCCGGTTCATGGAGGGCGGCGCCGCGGCGATGCCGGATTACGAATTGCTGGAACTGCTGTTGTTCCGCGCCATACCGCGACAGGACGTGAAGCCGCTGGCGCGGCTGCTGCTCGATACGTTCGGCGATTTCAACCGGGTGATCGCGGCCCCCGTCGCCCGCCTGACGGCGGTGAAGGGCGTGGGCGAGGCGGTGGTGCAGGAGCTGAAGATCGTCGAGGCGGCGGCGCAGCGCATGGCGCGGGCGCGGGTGATGCGGCGGCCGGTCCTGTCCTCCTGGGACGCGCTGCTCGATTATTGCCACACCGCCATGGCGCATCGCGAGACCGAACAGTTCCGCATCCTGTTCCTCGACCGCAAGAACGTGCTGATCGCCGACGAGGAACAGGCGCGCGGCACGGTGGACCATGTGCCGGTCTATCCGCGCGAGGTGGTGAAACGGGCGCTGGAACTGAACGCCTCCGCGCTGATTCTGGTCCACAACCATCCGAGCGGCGACCCCACGCCCTCGGAGGCCGACATCGCGATGACCATGCAGATCCGCGATGCGGGCGAGGTGCTGGGGATCGTGCTGCACGACCACCTGATCATCGGCAAGTCGCGCGAGACCAGCTTCCGCGCCTCGGGCTATCTCTAGGGGGTCTCGGTGAAGGAGGGGCGCAGCCAGACCTCGACCCGGCGATTGGCGCGGCGGCCGGCGGCGGTGGTGTCGCAGGCCATGGGCAGCGCCTCGCCGAAGGCCTCGACGCGCGGCATCCGGGGCGTCTCGCCCTCCGCCATCGCCTCGGCCAGCGCGGTGGCGACGCCGATGGCGCGGCTTTCGGAAAGCTGCATATTGGCCTCCGCCGCGCCCGACCCGTCGGAGAAACCGGCGAGGATCACCTCGTTGCCCTTGAAGGCGTCGACCGCCAGCAGTTGCGCCAGCAGCGCCAGGTTGTCGCGGCTGCGCGCGTCGAGGGTGGAGGAGCCGTCCTCGAAACGGAAGGTGAGGGTGGAGCGGCTGGCCCCCGCCATGGCCTCGGCCAGATGCTTCAGATCCTCCAGCGGCACGTCGCCCCCGGCGGCCTTGATCGCGTTCAGCAGCCGCAGCCCGTCGGCGGTGAGCGGCACGATCTCCGGCGCGCGGTCGACGAAGCCGGCCTCGGCCACGGCGGCCTGGGCGGCGGGATGATCGAGGAATTCCAGGAACTCGCGGGCGAAAAGCGGCAGGCGGCGGCGCGGTGTCAGCAGGTTCAGCGGCAGGGTGAGCGGATAATCCCCCGCCTTGACCGAGGCGCGGGCGGGCAGCAGCGGAAAGCCGCAACTGTCGGTCAGCGCCAGCGCGCGGGCCGGGCCCTGTTCCGACTGGCCGGTGATCGCCAGCGCCCAGGGGTCGCGGGCGACGGCGGCGGCCAGTTCCTCGGGCGTGGCATGGGTGGCGATGGCGGCCACCTCGCGGCCGAGCCGGCTGGTCAGCGCCTCTTGCAGCGAGGTGTCGCGGGCCAGCGCGTGCAGGGCGATCGGCATGTCCGGCCCGCCCAGCTCCTTCCAGTTGCGGATCTGCCCCGACAGCGCCTGCGCCAGATCGGGGGTGGAGATACGCGGCAGCGTGTTGTCGCGCGCCACGATGGGCAGCAGCGCGTCCAGCGCCATCGGCTTCGCGCCGAACCCCTTGTCGGCATTGGCCGAAACCGCCAGATCGGCCGCGCCCGACAGCAGCGCCGCGCGCGCCTCCTCGGGGCCGGAGGGGGTGAAGCCGATCTTCGCCAGATCCTGCCCGCTTTGCGGATCGGTCAGCGTGGTGCGGAAGCCCTCGCCTTCCGCCACCGTCTCGATCCGCAGGCCGCGCGTGGCGGCATAGGCGGCGAAAAGCCGCGGCAGCAGGACCCGCCCGGCCTCGCCTGCGCCGGTGATGCGCAGGATGGCGAGGGTGGCGGTCAGATCGGGGCAGCCCGGCCCCTCGCAGATCACGCCTTCGCCATCGACGGTCAGCAGGCCGTAACGGGTCTCCACCCGGTAGAACTCGCCGTCGAAACCCTGCAAGGTGCCGTCGATCGACAGCGAGCCGTCCCGCGCCGTCAGCGTCACGTCCTGCGCCAGCGCGCCCCCGCCGCAAAGAGAGAGCGCGGCGAGGATCGCCGCGCGGCAGAGGTCTTTCAGCATTATGGCCCCGTCTGTCACCTGCCGGCGAGTTTCATCTCCGGCACCGGATTTTTCAATACGAGAATGTCGCCCAGGGCGGCGCAATCCGGCATGGCCAGCGTCAGTTCCGAAGTGGCGACCTTGCCGCCGAGGCTCGCCACCGTCTCGCCCAGCAACTCGCGGCCGCAGGTCTCGGGGCTGACCGCCGCCTCGATGGCGATTTCCGCCGGGCCGGAGGCGGGGAAGGTGTAGATCTCGGCCAGCATCGGCAGACGCACCGTATCGTCGCCGATCCGGGTCAGGTAGCCCGCCTTCGCCGCGAAGCCGGGCGCCGGGGTCTGCGGCGTGGCGGCGGAGACATGGCCGGGCTGGCCGTAATCGGCGCCGTTCTCGAAAGCGTGGAGCTGGAACCTGTCGCGGTCGAGCCATTGCACCGCGACGCGGCGCAGCATGGCGACCTCCGGCATCGGCTGCGCGGCGTCGGCCAGCGTCCCGTCCGGGAAGATCACGTCCACCACCCCCTCCGCCGTCATCGCCGGCAGGTCGAGGAACAGCGTCCCGGTGGCCGAAAGCTGCCCGGTCACCGCGAGACCGCCATGTTTCACCACCACCCGCTCATCGGCATGGCAGGGCGCGGCGAGGGTCAGGCCCAGCATCGCGTTCTCCCGCGCGCCGAGATCGAGCGTGACGGGGCAGGCCTCCGCGCTCTCCACCACCGGGGCGGCGGGTTCCGGCGCGGCGAGGATGGGGGCGGCGGGCAGGGCGGGTGCCGCTTCCGGCGACAGGGCCGGCGGATCGGCCTCGGCGGCGAGGGGCTGGATGCTGGCGGGATCGACCGCAAGCTCCGGTTCCGCCGCCGCGAGGCGTTCCTCCGCGTCGCGCTTCTGCACGATGTGACCCGCGCCGAGACCCACCGCGACCAGCGCGGCAGCCAGGGCGATTCGACGCTTCAATTCCATGGGACAGCTCCGATTGGCGTTGCGGGCCATCCTGTTCCCGGAACGGGGCCTTTCCATGGCGAAAACGCGGAATGTTTCCAGCGGGGAAAGGCGAAGGGCCGCCCCGGAGGGCGGCCCTGGCGGTCGTCAGGCCAGACGGCCGTGGCAATGCTTGAACTTCTCGCCCGAGCCGCAGGGGCAGGGATCGTTGCGCGAGGGGTTGCCCCAGGTCGCCGGATCGGCGGCGTCGAAGCCCGGCGCCGTGCTGCCGTTCACCGCCGCCGCGACGGGGGCCGCGGCCTCGGCGGCCTCGGCTTCGGCCGCCTGCTGCTGCGCCAGATATTGCGCCATCATCGCCTGCTGTTCCTCGGGCGTGATCGGCCGGATCATCGCCAGCTTCTGCGTCACGTCCTGGCGCAGGCTGTTCAGCATGGATTCGAACAGGGTGAACGCCTCGGTCTTGTATTCCGACAGCGGGTCGCGCTGGGCATAGCCGCGGAAGCCCACCACCGAACGCAGGTGTTCCAGCCGCAGCAGATGCTCGCGCCATTTGGCGTCGATGGTCTGCAGCAGGAGCTGCTTTTCGATGGTGCGCATCGACTCGGCGCCGAAGACCGTGGTCTTTTCCTCGATCATCGTGTCGGAGGCGCGTTCCAGCCGCTCGCGGATCACGTCCTGGTCGACGCCCTCTTCCTTCGCCCAGTCGATGACCTTCACGTCGAGCCCCAGCTTCTCGATGCAGGCGGCGTAGAGGCCGGGGGTATCCCATTGCTCGGGATAGGTTTTCGAGGGCATGAACTCCTCGACCAGATCGTCGATCACCTGATAGCGCATGTCCTGCACGATCTCGGACAGGTCGTCGGCCTGCATGATCTCCAGCCGCTGGCCGAAGATGGCCTTGCGCTGGTCGTTCATCACGTCGTCGAATTTCAGAAGCTGCTTGCGGATGTCGAAGTTGCGCCCCTCGACCTTGGCCTGCGCGCGTTCCAGCGACTTGTTGACCCAGGGGTGGACGATGGCCTCGCCCTCTTTCATCCCGAGCTTCGACAGCACGCTGTCCAGCCGTTCGGAGCCGAAGATCCGCATCAGGTCGTCTTCCAGCGACAGGAAGAAGGACGAGCGGCCCGGATCGCCCTGCCGGCCGGAGCGGCCGCGGAGCTGGTTGTCGATGCGCCGGCTCTCATGCCGTTCGGTGCCGAGCACGAACAGCCCGCCGGCCTCGATCACCTTCTGCTTCTCGGCGGCGTGTTCGGCCTCGACCTGCTTGCGCACCTCGTCGGGATGCAGATGCGGGTCGGCGGTGATCGCCTGCATCACCTTCATCTCGACATTGCCGCCGAGCTGGATGTCGGTGCCGCGTCCGGCCATGTTGGTGGCGATGGTCACCGCCCCGAGCCGGCCGGCATCGGCGACGATCTGCGCCTCCTGCTCGTGCTGGCGGGCGTTCAGCACGTTATGGGCGATGCCCTCCTTCTTCAGCAGGTCCGACAGGAATTCGGATTTCTCGATGGAGGTGGTGCCGACCAGCATCGGTTGACCCTTGGCATGGGCCTCCTTGATCGCCCGCACCACACCGTCGTATTTCTCGCGTGCGGTGCGGTAGACCTGATCATGCTCGTCCTTGCGGGCGACCGGGCGGTTGGTCGGCACCTCGACGACGCCGAGCTTGTAGATCTCCATGAACTCCTCGGCCTCGGTCAGCGCGGTGCCGGTCATGCCGGCCAGCTTGTCGTAGAGGCGGAAGTAGTTCTGGAAGGTGACCGAGGCCAGCGTGACGTTCTCGGGCTGGATCGACACGCCCTCCTTCGCCTCGATGGCCTGGTGCAACCCGTCCGACAGGCGGCGGCCGCGCATCATCCGGCCGGTGAACTCGTCGATCAGCACCACCTCGTCATCGCGCACGATATAGTTCTGGTCGCGGTGGAACAGCTTGTGCGCCCGGAGCGCCTGGTTGATGTGATGGACGAGCGTGGTGCTTTCGGGATCGTAGAGCGTCTGGCCGTCCGGCAGCAGGCCGACCTGGCGCAGCCGCGTCTCGATGAACTCGTTGCCGTCCTCGGTATAGGTGGCGTTGCGGCCCTTCTCGTCGAGCTTGAAATGCGCCTCGGTCAGCTCCGGCATCAGCGCGTCGACCTTGTGGTAGAGGTCGCTGCGGTCCTGGCTCGGCCCCGAGATGATGAGCGGCGTGCGCGCCTCGTCGATCAGGATCGAGTCCACCTCGTCGACGATGGCGTAGAAATGGCCGCGCTGCATCATCTCCTCGACGCTGCCCTTCATGTTGTCGCGCAGATAGTCGAAGCCGAGCTCGTTGTTGGTGGCGTAGGTGATGTCGGCGCGGTAGGCCTCGCGCTTCTCGTGCTCGGGCTGGTAGGGATAGACCACGCCGCAGGTCAGGCCGAGCTGGGCATAGACCTTGCCCATCCACTCCGCGTCGCGCTTGGCGAGGTAGTCGTTCACCGTGACGACATGCACGCCCTTGCCGGCCAGCGCGTTGAGATAGGCCGGGAAGGTCGCCATCAGCGTCTTGCCCTCGCCGGTCTTCATCTCGGCGATATTGCCCTGATGCAGGAAGACCCCCGCCTTGAGCTGCACGTCGAAGGCCCGCAGGCCGAGCGCGCGCCGCGCGCCCTCGCGGCAATTGGCGAAGGCTTCGGGCAGGATCGCGTCGAGGCTCTCGCCCTTGTTCTGCACCCGGTCCTGAAGCGCGCGGGTGCGCTCGATCAGACCATCGTCCGAGAGCGCCTGGAATTCCGGCTCCAGCGCGTTGATCCTGGCGATCAGCGGGCGGACCGATTTGACCTTGCGGTCGTTCGGCGTGCCGAAGACCTTCCGCGCGAGCGTTCCGAGACCAAGCATGTTTTCTCCGGGTATCCCGTTGCTGACAGAAACGTGCGAGGACAGGGCCTTGCCCGCCTCACCCAGCTTTCATAGAAGAACCCGGAAAGGCGCGAAGGTGCCCCGTCTCGCGCGACCTCCGCGATGTAAGGGGATGGGCGCGTCAAGTCAACGTGGCGCTGCGGGCGGCCCGATCAGGAGACGGTGATTATGGCAAGGATGACAGGCTTTCTCGGCGCGGTCGCGCTGGCGGTGGCGCTCGGCGGCGGCACGGCCGCGCGGGCCGAGGCGCCGGGGGCCGATACGGTCGTGGCGGTGGTGAACGGCGCCGAGATCACGCTGGGACAGATGATCGCCATGCGCGCCGCGCTGCCCGAGCAGTACAAGGCCCTGCCCGACGACGCGCTGTTCAAGGGCATCCTCGACCAGCTGGTGCAGCAGACGCTGCTGGCGCAGTCGGTCGAGCCCACGCTGTCGAAGCGCGACCGCATCACGCTGGAGAACGAGCGGCGCGGCAATGTCTCGGCCATCGCGCTGGATGGCGTGGTGCGCGCCGCGGTGACCGACGCGGCGCTGCAGGCCGCCTATGACGCCAAATTCAAGGATTTCCAGCCGGGCACCGAATATCACGCCGCCCATATCCTCGTCGACAGCGAGGAGAAGGCGAACGAGATCAAGGCCCAGATCGAGGGCGGGGTGGATTTCGCCGATGCCGCGAAGACCCATGGCACCGACGGCACCGCGGCGAATGGCGGCGATCTCGGCTGGTTCGGCGCCGGCATGATGGTGAAGCCTTTCGAGGATGCCGTGGTCTCGATGCAGCCGGGCGAGCTGAAGGGGCCGGTGAAGACCGATTTCGGCTGGCACCTCATCAAGCTGGCCGAAACCCGTCCCGCCACCGCGCCGACGCTGGATGACGTGCGCGACGAACTGGCCGCCGAGATCGAGCGCGACGCGGTGACCGCCCATCTCGACAGCTTGGCGGCCGGGGCGAAGATCGAGAAACCCGGCGAGGGGATTGACCCGGCGGTGCTGAAAGACGAGAGCTTGCTGGACGAGTGATCGACCCCGCCGGAGGAGAGCGATGGCCAAGACCGACTGGAAAGCCGAAGCGAAGGCGCTGAAGAAGAAGCTGAAGAAGAAGGTCGGCCAGCTTGCCGCCGAACTCGACGAGGCGCGCGCCGGCCTGGTCGCCGCCGCCGGCGAGGCGGTGGCGGCCGTGGCGAAACCGGCGAAGCCGGTCTCGCCGCTCGCCCCGGCGGGCTTCCCGGTCCTGCCGGTGATCCGCGGCGCGGCCTTCGCCGCCATCGGCGCCGGGATCAAGTATCAGAACCGGCGTGATGTGATGCTGGTCGGCCTCTGCCCCGGCACCACCATCGCCGGCGTCTTCACCCGCTCCTCCACCCGCTCGGGCTGCGTGCGCGATTGCCAGGAGAAGCTGGCGTTGAAGGTGCCGGAGGATGCCGGCGCCGCCATCGTGGTGAACTCCGGCAATTCCAACGCCTTCACCGGCGCGCTGGGCGACCGCGCGGTGGCCGAGGTCACCGCCGCCGCCGCCGCCGCGCTCGGCCTTCCGGCCAGCCGGGTGTTCTCCTCCTCCACCGGCGTGATCGGCGAGCCGCTGCCCTTCGAGAAGATCACCGCCGTGCTGCCGGCCCTGGCCGCCGAGCTGAAGGAGGACGCGATCGGGATGGCCGCCGAGGCCATCATGACCACCGACACCTTCCCGAAAGGCGCCTGCGCCGTGGTCGAGACCGAGGAGGGCCCGATCCACATCGCCGGCATCGCCAAGGGCTCGGGCATGATCGCCCCCGACATGGCGACGATGCTGGTCTATATCTTCACCGATGCGAAGGTGCCGGCCGCCACGCTCCAGAAGATCCTGTCGCGCAACGTGGACGACACGTTCAACGCGATCACCGTGGACAGCGACACCTCCACCTCCGACACGCTGCTCATCGCCGCCACCGGCCAGAGCCCGGCCGCCGAGCTGAAGCTCACCACCAAGGCCGGCAAGGCGTTCGAGGCGGCGCTGCGCGAGGTGATGCGCGACCTCGCGCATCAGGTGGTGAAGGATGGCGAGGGCGCCACGAAATTCGTCGAGGTCCGGGTGACCGGCGCCGCCTCCGATCAGGATGCCAACCGCGTCGCCCGCGCCATCGCCGACAGCCCGCTGGTCAAGACCGCCGTGGCGGGCGAGGATCCGAACTGGGGCCGCATCGTCATGGCCGTCGGCAAATCCGGCGCGGCGGCGGAACGCGACCGGCTGCGCATCAGCTTCGGCGACATCCTCGTCGCCGAAAACGGCTGGCGCGCGCCCTCCTATACCGAGGAGGACGGCGCCGCCTACATGAAGCGGCAGGAATTGGTGATCGCCGTCGATCTCGGCATGGGGCAGGGCACGCGCACGCTCTGGACCTGCGATCTGACCAATCGCTATGTCGAGATCAACGCGGATTACCGCTCCTGATTTGCTTCTTGTGAAAATACTCCACAGGGGGTCCGGGGGACGTGAAGTCC
>JBDHSR010000067.1:0-11792 GCA_039808305.1 Gemmobacter sp.
TCCTCCTCCACCATCCAGACCCGCAGGTGGTCGGGGATGGATTCGGGGTTGATCGAGGCCATGAAGACCGGCTTGCCCGTGGCCTTCCCGGCGCTGGCGAGGGCCTTCACCATCGACACGATGGCCGGGTTCGGCCCCGGGCTGACCTTCGGCGCCGGATGATCCATCACCATCACGCCGCAATCGTACTCCCCCTCCAGCATGGCGGTGAACATCGGCGTCAGCAGCGCCTCGTTGCCCCAATATCCCGCGGTGAAATCCAGCGGGTTCGAGACATGGCCGTAATCCGGCAGCAGCGCGCCGACCGCCTGTTTCTGCGCCGCCGAGGGCGCGGGCAGCGCCAGCCCCGCCGCCGAGAAATAATCCGCCGCCAGCCCGTTATCGCCGCCGGAGCTGGAAAACACCGCCACCCGCCGCCCGGCCAGCGGCGGCGCCAGCGCAGCGAGCTTCAGCATCTCGAGGAACTGCGGCACGGTATCGGTGTCGATCACGCCGAGCCGGTCGAACAGCGCGCGGTAATGCGCAGTCTGCCCGGCCAGAGAACTGGTATGGCTCGCCGCCATCGCCGCGCCGAGCTCCGAAGTGCCGGAACGGCAGGCGATGACCGGCATCCCCTTGGCCCGCGCCCGCAGGCAGGCGGCGGCGAAGGCCGGCACGTCGCGGATGCCCTCCATGAACAGGCCGATGCAGGTGACGTTCGGATCGTCGACGAGGAAGTCGATATAATCCTCGAAGCCCAGCACCGCCTGATTGCCGGCGCTGACCAGATAGCTGAAGGGCACACCGCGCTGGTTCGAGGTCAGGTGGATGCAGACATTGCCGCTCTGCCCGATCACCGCCGCGCCGCGATTGCCCGGCAGCGGCTGGTAGCCCGAGGTCCACATGCTGCCATGGGTCACGTAATTCACGAGGCCGAAGCAGTTCGGCCCGACCAGCGCCAGATCGCCCGCCGCCTCGATCAGGCGGCGGTTGCGCGCCGCCCCCGCCGCGCCGATCTCGGAAAAACCCGAGGCGTAGCAGATCACCCCGCCCGCCCCCATCCGCTCCAGTTCCGCCACCGCCGCGATGGTCGCCTCGGCATTGATGCCGAGATAGGTGGCGTCGGGCGCCACCGGCAGGGCGGAAAGCGAGGGGTGGCAGCGCAGCCCGCCGATCTCCTCCCGCGTGGGATGGACGACGAAGACCTCGCCCGCATAGCCATGCTCGCGCAGCGAGGCGAGGGCGAGTTCGGCCGAGCCGCCGCCGACGAAGGCGATATGCCGGGGCGCGAGCAGCCGGGCGATATTGGCGCGGCGCGCGGACGAAAGACGCGGCGGAAGGAGGCGGGACGGAAGGGTCATCGGCAATACCCATGGTGAGGGAAGGTCAGCGGTCCCCGCGCAGGGCGCGGTCGAGCTTGCGCGCCGGCGGGCGCGTGTTTCCGGCGGGCGAGCGGCCCGGCGGAACCCCCGCCGGCAAGCGCGGCGGCGCGGTCGGAAGGCCGGAGGCCATCGAAGCCGGCACGGGCGGGTGCGGCATGGCCGCCGATGCCTCCGGCGGGGCCGGGCGTAGCGTATCCTCCGCGCACCGGCGCGCCGGTGCGGCGAGGAAACCGCCGGATCAGGCGGGGTCGCGCGCGGGCGGTCAGCGCGGCAGGCGGCGCCCCGCGCCGTTCAGCACCGTGTCGGGCAGCAGGTCGCCCCCCGGCGGCTCGGCCGGATATTTCGCCGGGTCCTCGCCGAACACGCCGCAGAGCCAGTCGCGCATGATGCGCCGGCAGGTCGCCAGATCGTAGGATTGCTCCATGATCCAGCCGACCCAGAGCCCGTCGATCAGTTGCGTGAACATGATCGTGGTGGCCGGCACGTCGATGGCCAGCCCGCGCGCCTCGGCCGCCGCCGAGACGCGGCGGGTGATCGAGGCGCGGTAGCGCCCCCAGAGATCGCGGTGATGCGCCAGCGCCACCGGATTGATGAGCGCGGCGCTCCAGAAATGCAGCCAGACCTCGCGATAGGGCTGTTCGCGCAGGAAGGGCGTCATCGCGGCGGCGAGCAGCCGGTCGAACGGGTCCGGCCCCGCCGCCTTGACGATGGTGCGATGCACCACGTCCAGCTCGTCGGTGAGGAAGCGGAACGCCTCGAACAGCAGCTCGTCCTTGCTGGCGAAGTAATGGTTGATGAGGCCGCGCGACAGGTTCGATTCCTCGCTGATCGTCTTGATCGTCGAGTTGATGAACCCGTGCTTGCGGATCGATTCCAGCGTGGCGAGGATCAGATCCCGCCGCCGTGTCTCCAATGTCAGTTGACGCTTCTGTGCGCGCTTCATGCCGTCCCTCGGTCATCGTCATCCTAACCGGGCGCGGTAGGGCCGCAAGGTGTCCTTGGCGATGATGTCGCGGTGAATTTCCGAGGTGCCTTCCCAGATCCGCTCGATCCGGGCGTCGCGCCAGAAGCGCTGGATCGGGAAATCCTCCATCACGCCCATGCCGCCGAAGACCTGCACCGCGCTGTCGGCGACGCGGAACACCATCTCGGAACAGTAAAGATTGACCATGGAGGCCTGCGCCCGGTCCATCTGGCCGTTGTCCATCTTCCAGGCGGCCTCCTTCACCATCAGGTCGCCCGCGCGGATGTCGATCGCCATGTCGGAGATCTTGAAGCCGGTGCCCTGGAACTCGCCGATGGTCTTGCCGAAGGCGCGGCGGTTGGCGGCCCAGTCGCAGGTCATGTCGAAGATGCGCTCGGCCCGGCCGACGCAATGCGCGGCCAGCATCACCCGGCCGGAATAGAGCCAGTCATTGGCGAAATCGAACCCCTCGCCCTCGGCGCCGAGGATCTTGCCGTCGGGCACCCGGACGTTTTCCAGATAGATCATGTTCGGGTTGTAGCCGCGGGTGCAGATCGACTTCATCGGCTCGATCCGGAGCCCCGGCAGGTCGCGGTCGAGCAGGAAGGCGGTGAAGCGTTTCTGCGGCCCTTTCGGGGTCTGGTCGGTGCCGGTCACCGCGATCAGGATGATGAAATCCGCGATGTCGGCGTGCGAGATGAACTGTTTCACCCCGTTCAGCACCCAGTGGTCGCCGTCGCGCTCCGCCCGCGTGGCGATGCCGCGCGCGTCCGATCCGGCCTGCGGCTCGGTCAGCGCGAAACAGTCGGTCTTGTCGCCCCGGATGGCGGGAAGCAGGTAATCCCCGACCTGATCGCCCTGGCATTTCAGCAG
This sequence comes from Gemmobacter sp., assembly GCA_039808305.1. Taxonomy (GTDB): domain Bacteria; phylum Pseudomonadota; class Alphaproteobacteria; order Rhodobacterales; family Rhodobacteraceae; genus Gemmobacter. The sequence goes on from JBDHSR010000067.1 coordinate 3,199, forward strand.
GATCTGGGTCGGCCGCTTCAAGAGCAGCGACAGCGCCGAGGACGCCTTGCCCATCACCTTTTCCACCAGGGCGAGGGTCTGGTAATCCAGCCCCCCGCCGCCGAGTTCCTCGGGCATGTTCATCGCCAGGAACCCCGCCGCGCGCGCCTTGCGGCGGATGTCGGCGGCGATCTCCTCCGGCACGCCGCGCAATTCCTCGACCAGCGCCTCGTGGGGGTAAAGCTCCTTCTCCACGAAGGCGGTCAGCGCGTCGACCAGCGCGCCCTGCTCGAATGTCAGCGTGAAATCCATGCCCGTCTTCTCCTCAGGAACCGGTAAAGACCGGGGCCCGCCGTTCGTTCGCGGCGGCGAGGCCCTCGGCCACGTCATTGGTGGGCGCGCAGAGCTTGCCGGCGGCCTGTTCGGCGACCTGCTGTTCGGCAAGGCCGCGGGTGAAGGAGCTGTCCATCAGCTGCTTGGCCAGCCCGATGGCGATGGTCGGGCCGGAGGCGAGCTGCCGGGCGAAGGCCATCGTCTCGGCCTCCAGCGCCTCAGGCGCCGCGACATGCGAGATCAGGCGGTTTTGCAGCGCCACATCGGCCATCCACAATTCGCCGGTGAAACAGAAGCGCTTCGCCGCCTCCAGCCCCATGACGCGGGGCATGAGCCAGGTGCCGCCGCAATCCGGCGGATAGGCGATGTTGGTATAGGCGCAGACGAATTTCGACCGGCTGGAGGCATAGCGGAAATCGCAGGCGAGGCTCAGGTCCAGCCCGGCGCCGACGGCGGCGCCGTCGATCATGGCGATGGTGGGCTTGGTCAGCCGATGCACGTCCTGGATCAGCGCGACGCAGACCTCCACCCAGTCATGGTCGGGCCAGGGATCGTCGCCCTCGACCTTGCGCGCCCATTCCCGCACATCCGCCCCGGCCGAGAAGGCGCCGCCGCGCCCGGTCAGCACCACGGCGCGGACCGAGCTGTCCTCGGCCGCCTCCTTCACCGCGCGGCGCAGCTCCAGCGTCATTTCCATGCCCAGCGCGTTGCGCGCCTCGGGGCGGTTCATCGCGATCAGGGCCACCGCCCCGTGCCGCTCGACTACAACCTGTTTCGCCATCTCAATCTCCGTTCCGGCCTTGCGGCCAATGGGTCCATCGCGGGCCGGTCAGGTGCCGGTCCAGTTCGGCGGGCGGCGTTCGAGGAAGGCGCGCGGGCCCTCCTGCGCATCGTTGGAACGCCACATCCGCGCATAGGTCTCGTAGCCCGGCCCGTCACGGCCGTGAATGGCCATCGCGCCGGTGATCGGCATCTGGTCGGTGCTGCGCAGCACCTCCTTCAGCGCCTGCTGGGCGAGCGGGGCGTCGCCGGCCAGCCGCTGCGCCAGTTCCATCGTGCGGGCGGCCAGCTCCGCCTCGGGCCAGACGGCGTGGACCAAGCCCCAGCGCAGCGCCTCGTCCGAAGACATCGGATCGCCGGTCAGCATCATCGCCACCGCGACATTGTAGGGGATGCGCTGCGGCAGGCGTTGCAGGCCGCCGCCATCGGGCAGCAGGCCGCGCCGCATCTCGGGCAGTTGGAAGAAGGCGGTTCCGGCCATCACGATGATGTCGCAGGCCAGCGCGATCTCGAACCCGCCGCCCACCGCCGGGGCGTTGACCGAGGCGATGAGCGGCTTGTTCAGCGCCCAGAGCGAGGAGATGCCGCCGAAGCCGCCCGGCCCGAACTCTCCCACATCCTCGCCCCGCGCCTGCCGCTCGGCCTCGGTGAAATCGAAGCCGGCGGAGAAGGCGCGCGGCATCCCCGAGGACAGGATGCCGACCTGGAGGTCGGGGCTCTCCTGAAGGAACAGCGCCGCCCGCTCCACCGCCCGGCTGAACGGGCGGCAGATCGCGTTGACCTTCGGCTTCACCATGCGGATGTCCAGCACCCGCCCGTCGCGTCGCAACTCGACGAAACCCGCCAGCTCGCGGTTCAGCGTCTCGATCATGGCTGTCCCCTCTTGCGGTGGAGGAAAAGCTGCATCAGCACCGGCGGCACCGTCGCCAGCAGGATGAGCAGGGTGGAGACGGCGGCGATGGTCGGGTCCACATCGTCGCGCAGGGTGGAGAACATCACCTTGGTCAGCGTCGAATTGGTGCCGCCCGAGACGAAGACCGAGATCACCACCTCGTCGAAGGCCACGATGAAGGCGAGCAGCGCCGAGGAGATCACCGAAAGCCGGATCTGCGGCAGCGTCACCGTCAGGAAGGCGCGCAACCGGCCGGCGCCGAGCGAGCGCGCCACCATCTCCTGGCTCATGTCGTAGGTCTTGAAGCCCGCGTTCATGGTCAGGATCACGAAGGGGATGGCGACCAGCGTATTGGCGAGGATCAGCCCGGTCAGCGTGTTCACCAGCCCCGCCGCCGCGTAGAGGAAGAACAGCCCGATGGCGAGCAGGATGGAGGGGATCATCAGCGGCGCGATCAGCACGGCCTGGATCGTCCCGCGCAGCCGGTGCCGCCCGACATGCAGCCCGTAGGCGGCGGCCGTGCCCGCGACCGTCGCCAGCACCATCGCCCCGAAGGCCACCCGCAGCGAGACCCAGGCCGCTTGCAGCCATTTCGCCTCGCCCAGGAAGGACTGATACCAGCGCAGCGACCAGCCCGGCGGCGGGAAGGCCAGCGAATTGGCCGAGGAGAACGACATCGGGATCACGATGAGGCTCGGCGCGACCAGAAACAGCAGGACCAGCCCGCACAGGACATAGAGCCAGAGCCGCGCGCGATGGGAGACATGGCTTTCCATCGGCCTAGTCCTCCACCGTGAGGCGGCGCACGATCAGCCAGCTCAGCCCCAGAAAGGCGCCGGTCAGCAGCAGAAGCACCACCGCCAGCGCCGCCGCCGGCCCCCAGCTCGGGAAGAGCGCGACCGAAGCCTCGATCCGCTGCGCGATCATCTGCACCTTGCCGCCGCCCAGCAGCGCCGGGGTGATGTAGAAGCCGAGGCACATGATGAAGACCATCATCGCCCCGGCGATCAGTCCGGGCAGCGACAGCGGCAGGAAGACCCGCGCGAAGGCATGGACCGGCGAGGAGCCGAGATTGGCCGCCGCCCGCATCAGGTTGCCGTCGATGGTGCGCATCGCGGCGTAAAGCGGCAGGATCAGGAAGGGCAGCATGACATGCACCATGCCGATCACGGTGCCGGTCATGTTATGGACCAGCGGCAGCGGCCGCTCGATCAGCCCCAGCGCGTCGAGCGCGGTATTGACGAGGCCGCGCCGCTGCAACAGCACCAGCCACGCATAGGTCCGCACCAGAAGCGAGGTCCAGAACGGCACCAGCACGGCGAGCATCACCAGTTGCGCCCAACGCTCCGGCAGGGTCGTCATCATATAGGCGACCGGATAGCCCAGCAGGACGCAGAGCGCGGTGACCAGCAGCGCCACCTTGAAGGTGGTGACGAAGATCGCGACATAGGCGCCGTCGGTCCAGATCCGCGTATAGTTCTCGGCGCTCAGCCCGCCATCCGCGCCGATCAGCGACAGCGAGAACAGCCAGGCGATCGGCCCCACCATCAGCACCAGCACGAGGGCCAGCGCAGGCAGCGACAGCCGGAACAACCGCCGGGTCTCGCGCCGCCGGTCGGTCTCCAGCAGGGCGGCGTTGCGGGCGAGATCGACGGTCATGGCGCCGCCTCCCCGCCCCGGACGATGCGGGTATCGGCGCGGTGCAGCAGCACCTGCACCGCCTGCCCGCGCGCCGGCCGCGCCGCCGGATCGCCGGCGCGGTTGGGCAGGCGGATCTGCACCCGCTCGCCCCCGGCCAGCACCACATCGGCCAGCAGGCTGTCGCCCTGGAACACCACCTCGCCCACCGTGCCGGGAAAGACGTTGCAATCGGGCCGCGCCTCGCCGAGCGACAGCCGCTCGGGGCGCAGCATCAGCATCGGCTCGGGCACCGCGGCATCGGCCGGATCGGCGAGCAGCAGCGCCTGCCCGCCATAGCACAGCCCCGTCCCCTCGCGCCGGAGCGGCACGAAGCTCGATTCGCCGATGAAGCCGGCGACGAAGCGGCTGTCCGGCCGGTCGTAAAGGTCGGCAGGCGCGGCGACCTGCGCCAGCCGGCCCTTGTGGAACACCGCGATCCGGTCCGACATGGTAAGCGCCTCGCGCTGGTCATGGGTGACCGAGATCGTGGTCATGCCCAGCCGGTCGTGCAGGCGGCGGATCTCGATCTGCATGGTCTCGCGCAACTGCTTGTCCAGCGCGGACAGCGGCTCGTCCATCAGCAGGATGCGCGGCTCGAACACGATGGCGCGGGCCAGCGCGATGCGCTGGCGCTGGCCGCCGGAAAGCTGCGCGGGGCTGCGATCCTCGTAGCCCTGCAACTGCACCAGATCGAGGGCGTGGCGCACCCGCGCCCGGCAATCCTCGCGCCCGACGCGGCGCAGCTTCAGCGGATAGGCGATGTTCTCGCCGACCGAGAGATGCGGGAACAGCGCGTAATTCTGGAACACCATGCCGATATTGCGCTTGTGCGGCGGCAGGTGGACGATCTCCTGCCCGCCGAGCCGGATCGAGCCTCCGGTCGGCCGGGTGAAGCCCGCGATCATCATCAGAAGCGTGGTCTTGCCCGATCCCGACGGGCCGAGCAGCGTCAGGAACTCGCCCGCCGCGACATCGAGGCTCACCCCGTCGACGGCGCGGAACCCGCCGTAATGCTTGCTGAGCGAGGCGATCTGCACCGGCAGCGCCGAGGGCTGGGGGACGGTCATGCGCGCATCCTGCATCTGGGGGCGGAAAAGCGCGGCCCGGCGCGAACCGGGCCGCGCCGGGATCATTGCTGCATGAAGGCGTCCCACTGCTCTTGCAGCTTCTGGCCGTTCTGCGCCCAGTAGGGTTTGTCGAGGATGATGTGCTTGGGCAGGTTCTCCTCGCTGGTGATCACCCGCGCCGCTTCCTCGGCGGAGATCTTGCCGGTCTTGAACGCATCCTGGTTCATCGGGCCATAGGGCAGGAATTTCGGCAGGTTGGCCTGGTATTCCGGGTTGAGAAGCTGGTTGATCAGCCGCATCGCCCCTTCGGGATTGGGCGAGCCCTGCGGCACCACGAGGCATTCCACATCCATGATGCCGTCCTGATAGGTGTAGTCGTAGGGCGCCCCCTCCTTGATCGCCGCGTCGATCCGGGCGGCCCAGATCGTCAGCATGTCCACCTCCTCGGCGGTGGCGAGCTGGGTGGCCTGCGCGCCGGTCGACCACCAGACGGCGATGTCGGGCTTCAGCGCCGTCAGCTTCGCATAGGCGCGATCCACATCCAGCGGATAGAGCGCGGCGCGATCCGCCCCGTCGGCCAGAAGCGCGATCTCCAGATTGGTCGCCGGGCTGACCGAGGACATGGCGCGGCTGCCGGGGAATTTCGCGGTGTCGAAGAAGTCGGCCCAGCTTTGCGGCGCCGCGTCCTTGTAGACGTTCTTGTTCCAGGCCATCACCGTGGAATAGGCGGTGAAGCCGATCCAGTGCTCGCCCCGCAGCGCCTCGGGGATGCCCGAGGCATTGGGGATCTGGCTGTAATCCAGCGGCACCAGCAGCCCCTCCTCGGCCGCCTGCGCGCATTGGCCGGCGTAAAGCTCCACCACGTCGAGCTCGTTGGCGCCGCCCTTCACCTTGGTGCGCACCTCGGTGATGCCGCCGGTCAAGCTGTATTCCTGGGTGGTGATGCCCTGTTCCGCCGCGATGGGATCGAGCATCGCCTTGCGGATCGCCTCCTGATAGGCCCCGCCATAGGAGGCGAAACTGACCGTCTCCTCGGCCAGCGCGGGCGCAGCAGCAAAGAGTGCGCCCAAGGCGCACGAGATCGCGATCTTCGTCATGTCATTCCTCCCTGGCAGGTCGGCTTCCTCGGCAGATCCTGCGTGATCGGCATCTTGAAAAACTTTGGCTGGTCGTTCAACAATTTTTTCGGGGCGTCCTGTCGCAGGGCGCAGATTCCTGTGGAAAGCCCTGATACGGGCAGGAGCCGCCATGCACGAAGCCGTCATCGTCAGCACCGCCCGCACGCCGATCGGCCGCGCCTTCCGGGGCGCCCTGCGCGCCCTGCCGGCGCCGAGCCTCGCCGCCCCCGCCTTGCGCGCGGCGCTGGAACGCGCCGGGATCGACGGGGCGGAGGTCGGCGACGTGATCCTGGGATCATCGCTCACCGGCGCCTCGGCGGGGATGAATCTGGCGCGGAACGCGGCACTTGCGGCCGGGTTGCCGGTGGAGGTGCCGGGGATGACGGTGGACCGGCAATGCGCCTCGGGCCTGATGGCGGTGACGCTGGCGGCGCGCGAGATCATGGCGGCGGGCGGCATCCGGCTGGCGGGCGGGGTGGACAGCATCTCCACCTGCCAGGCGCCGGTGCTGGAGGGGTTCCGCGCCCATGCCGACCCGGCGGTCGTCGCGCGCGTGCCGGGCATGGCGCTTTCCATGCTGGAAACGGCCGAGGTGGTGGCCCGCCGCTACGCCATCCCCCGCGCCGCGCAAGACGCCTTCGCGCTCGAATCCTTCCGTCGCGCGGCCGAGGCGCAGCGCGCAGGCCGATTCGCCGCGGAGATCGTGCCGCTGCCGGAGCTTTCGCAGGACGAGGGCCTCCGCGACACCGACGCCGCGCGCCTCGCAGCCCTCTCCCCGGTGATCGAGGGCGGCACGGTGACGGCGGGCAATGCCTGCCAGATGTCGGACGGCGCCTGCGCGCTGGTGCTGATGACAGCGAAGGAGGCCGCCCGGCGCGGCCTTACCCCGCTCGGCGCCTTCCGCGATTGCGTGACCCTGGGCTGCGCGCCCGACGAGATGGGCATCGGCCCGGTCTTCGCCATCCCGCCGCTGCTTTCCCGCAACGGGCTTGCCGTCGGCGACATCGGTCTGTGGGAGATCAACGAGGCCTTCGCGGCGCAGGCGCTCTACTGCCGCGGCCGGCTGGGCATCGACCCCGACCGCCTCAATGTCGATGGCGGCGCCATCGCGCTCGGCCATCCCTATGGCATGAGCGGGGCGCGGCTGGTCGGCCATGCGCTGCTGGAGGGGCGGCGGCGCGGCGTGCGGCATGTCGTCGTCGCCATGTGCATCGGTGGCGGAATGGGCGCCGCCGCGCTATTCGAGATTCTGGGCTGAACGAAGGAGAGCATCATGCCGGAGACCATGACCGGGGCGGAGGCGCTGGTTCACAGCCTCGTCGCCTCCGGGATCGACACCTGTTTCGCCAATCCGGGCACCAGCGAGATGCATTTCGTCGCCGCCCTCGACCGCATTCCCGGCATCCGCTGCGTGCTGGGCCTGCAGGAGAATGTGGTGACCGGCATGGCCGACGGCTATTTCCGCGTCACCGGCCGCCCGGCGGCGACGCTGCTGCATTGCGGCCCCGGCCTCGCCAACGGCCTGGCCAACCTGCACAACGCCCGCCGGGCCGACAGCGCCATCGTCAATATCGTCGGCGATCACGCGACCTTCCACCTGCCCCATGACGCGCCGCTGACCTCCGACATCGCGGGGCTGGCGCGCACGGTGTCCTCGCAGGTGCATTCCAGCCGCAGCCCGCAGGAGATCGGCGGCGACACCGCCCGCACCGTCGCCGCCGCCCGCCGCTATCCGGGCAGCACCGCAACGCTGATCCTGCCCGCCGACGTGTCCTGGAGCGAAGGCGGCGAGACCGCCGCCGCCCTGCCGGTGCCGCCCCCCGCCGCGCCCGACGCGCTGGCCCTGCGGACGGCGGCCGAGATGATCCGGGCCGGCGACTGCCTGATCCTGCTCGGCGGCGATGCGGTCTCGCTGGAGGCGCAGGCCATCGCCGGCCCGCTCGCCGCCGCCACCGGCGCCACGCTGATGGCGAGCTTCACCGTGTCGCGGCAGCCGATGGGGCAAGGCCGGCTCGACATTCCGAAAGTGCCCTATCCGGTCGACATGGCCATCGAGGCGCTGGCGCCGTTCCGCCAGGTGATCCTGGTGAATTGCCCGCCGCCGGTCGGGTTCTTCGGCTATCCCGGCAAGCCCTCGCTGCTCTGCCGCCCGGATGCGCGGGTGCATGTGCTGTCGCGGGTGGAGGAATGCCCCCTCGCCGCGCTGCGCGGCCTGGCCGAAGCCTTCGGCCCCCTGCCCCCGCACGAAGTGGCGGAGCGCCCGCCGCTCTGCCCCGGCACCGGCCCGATCGAGCCGATGGGCTTCGCCGAAACCGTCTGCGCCCTGCTGCCGGAAAACGCGCTGGTGATCGACGAATCCATCACGCTCGGCATCGGCCTGCCGGCCGCCAGCCCCCGCGCCCTGCCGCATGAGCGGCTGACCGTCACCGGCGGCGCCATCGGCGGCGGCCTGCCGCTCGCCACCGGCGCCGCCATCGGGGCGGCGATGGCGGGCCGGCCCGACCGCCGGGTGATCGCCCTGCAGGCCGACGGCTCGGCCGCCTATACGATGCAGGCGCTCTGGACCCAGGCGCGCGAGACCCTGCCGGTCACCACGCTGCTGCTGAGCAACCGCAGCTACGCCATCCTGCTCGGCGAATATGCCAAGGTCGGCGCCGCGCCGGGACCCACCGCCTTCGGCATGATGGAGCTCGACCGGCCGGCGCTCGACTGGTGCGGCCTCGCCCGCGGCATGGGGGTGGAGGC